>NZ_JAVRCK010000072.1:0-45456 GCF_034530815.1 Nostoc sp. DedSLP03 | reverse complement strand
GCTGCTGATTTTATCACCCAGTCAGTTTAAAAGATGTTGGTAATGACAAGCCTTTCAAGGGTAGGGTTTTTAAAATATCGAAAATAATTGAGAAAATTCTCAACTGTTTAACGTAGTTTGGTTATTTCAGCGTTTAAGCATCGGCTGAAATAGCCAAAAAATGACCAAATACAAAATCCCTACCCTTGAAAGCCCCAACCCTCCCCAACACATCGGGGAGGGAGCAAGATTTCAAGTTTCCCCCCTTTATAAGCTATCCATTAGTCACATCTTTCTTTACAATCTTGAAACGTTTGTTTTGTAGGCATCTTAAACACGCTCGGTGTGAGGCATACTTGACAAATTGGCTCTTAATATTCTCGCTAAAATTAGGTTTTTATTGAGAATTAACAACAGACGAATAAGGGTTGTAAGAAACGTGAGTGAATACTCTCGCAAATGTTGAGAAAGATCCGGGTAATGGATAGCTTTATAAGGGGGGATTAAGGGGGGTCTATTCGACTTATGCAAGAGGTCTAATCTCTATCTTTAGGATGGCGCTTATTATGAAAAAGAATATAGCCTCTAATCCAGTAAATATAAGTTTTCTCTGTTTGATAAGAATAGTGCTTAAGGCTGATAACATCTTGCACCTGTTCGAGGAGTTTCTTTGGACGTTGTTTCATTGGAAGTTGTGCAGAAAATTCCGTGTAATATCCTAAATAGGGATGTTATACGGAAAATTTCTATATAACACCAAGGGATATACAGAAAAATTCCATATAATCATCCCCTAAAGGGTGGATATACCGAAAAATTCTGTATAATATCCAAAACAGGGGTTTAAAAAAGAAGTTTTCCGTACATCCAGAAAGAAGGTAGCTGTAATGCTTGATATATTAGGATTTAAAAAAGATTATACGGAAAGCTTCCGTATAATAAATAGTTATGCCGCTTAAATCCTGATTGGGACATATGTTCAAAGTTCTTGAATGGGTTTTGTAATTATTAAAAATCTTCAAGCTTTGACTTTGCTGGTGAGCTTACCGCTAGATAATATTTCTTTAGGATCTCTTCTCACAAAACAATGGTTGTATCCAAACCTTAAATCTAAACTGTAACTGCTTGAAAAAGGAGTTAGCTAAAATGACGATTCTGACAGCTAAAATATCTAACAGCACAGATTTACAAAGATCCGTATGGGCGAAATTATCGCGTGATTTCTGTTATCCTGAAGAACGTACACGACGAGGACATTGCTGCACTTATTTAAGTCCCAATCATCCCATTGAAAAACCCGATCTAGCGATATACAGTCAAGATGAACAACTAGCTCTTGGTAGCTTACCATCTTGGGATAATCCAGACATTACAACCAACTCATGGAGACCTTTTACTCTCTTCCCATCATCCAAAATTATTGTTCGCAATCTATCTCCAAAAGTGAGTGCTGTTAATGCTCTAGTTCATTTTTTCATTTCTCCTTTTGGTATTGGTATGCCGCGCACTTTGTTGGCTACCAAGATGGTAAGTATTCCACCCTCTGCCGAGGTAGAGTTAGATTTTCCCCTTGATGCCACCACCCTAGCAGGAGATCAGCGCATTGGAGTCTATATACTGCTGGAGCATCCACAGGATGGAAAATCCATTAATAACCGAGGTGAACAGGTACATGTTGGAGCTTACACTACCGAAAGTGGACGTATTTTTGATGTAACAATTCCAGTACTGAATAACACTAATTTTGCCCGAAGCATGGTTTTCAGTGTGTTTCCAACCGACTTAGGTACATCGGTTACGCCCACTTCACATTCCTTTGCCCAGAAAGAAAAGATCAACATAAATCTGCATGTCGAGGTACCTCCTGCAATTATAGGTACGCCTAATAATGAAATCAACCGCGCCGTTACTGTGATTGCCAAGCTCAATACTGGCGAACTTGTCGGTGGTGTTTCGCGTCTGCTACGAATTGATAATTGAGAGGTACACTTATGAATTTACTATTGCGTTCTCTCACGGTATTTAGTAATAGGTTTAGACAGTTCGGCATTTGTGCTACGGTTGGCTTTGTCGCTGGTAATATCGCGGGATTTTTTCTGCTTTTGCTTTTTCTGGCTCAAGGTGGTACTGCTCTAATACTGACTTCTAACCAAGCCTTACAAACTGTACTAATTCTCACACTGTTTGATGTAATTGTATTGATATTCTTCTTGGTGGCTTTGAGTCGCTATAAATTCTCATCAGTACTTCTACCTACAATAATTAATTGCTTGCTGACCTGTTCAGTCACCACGTTTTTGGTCAGCAGTCTAAGCTTGTGGCTATGGAGCATTATCGTGGGAATGTTGGTTGGATTAATCATTGGACGCTTGCTTTGTCTTTTGTCTTGTAGGCTTCAAGGAGAAGTAACTCATGGCTTGCATTGAGCGTAATCCAAATTGTGGAATTGGTGATTCTAAAGATACTGTTTCTGAGCCTCTATCACAACTAGGTTCTGCTTTGGGTGTAATTGGTGCCATCATTACTGCTGTGATAGCAATTTTTGGAGCTAAGGAAATTGCTGAGGTGGTTGCAGCTTTAGGCGGTGCGACTGGTGCTGGTGCAATATCTGGCGCACTCGCAGTGATTGCTGTAATCATCGTTATAGGGCTATTTGGCCTTAATCGTTGCCAGCAGGGTAGAGGTCTACCTACCTGTGTTGCTGGTGTAGTGTCTAATATTGAAGAGAGCTTTGGTGATGCCCTTCAAGAAATTTTTCCTTTCAGCGGACAACACACGCGAGTAGATGTCACAGTGAAATCTTTTTTTTGGAATGTATTGGAACAGAGCAATGCGTATGTATTTTGTACTGAAGCTTCCTTTCCCAAACGTTCTGAAATCATGCGCAGTTACTACTATACAGAACGTGTCTGTAACGCTGTTACAGGTTCATTGATAGGTGCAACGGCAGGAGGCATAGCTGGGATTATTGCTGGTGCAGTGGTAGCAGCAGCTATTGGCTGCGCGACAGTGATTCTTTGCATATTTGCACTATTACTCGCTGCGCTTATTGCTGCTGGTGCTGCTTTGGCTGGTGCATTGGCTGGTGGGCAGATTGCTAAAGCAGTTTCGGATAATAATATGCCTACTACTTCTAGCGGCTCTTCTATTGGCATTGGAGATTTAGTAACCGTTAATGGCAACATGGAACAACGCGACTACGACGACAAAGCTAATGTATTGTGGTGGGCACAGTCAACGAGTTTACATGGACGTGTGCTTGATGGCACACCGCAACCCTTTAGCTATTGTGAAATCGACGATCAATTAATGGTCGATGGTTGTCCGAGAGCTACAGAAGAACCACCTAAGCCTGAGCCACCAAGGTAATAAGTTTTATGTGTTTGAGATCAGGGCTGATTTTGTTTACCTCTTCGCTTTCCGTTTTTGCGAATTCCCGTAGCCTTGCAGTATGGACATTGCACAGTAGATGACCTCAACTCATCTCTCTATTATGCAACGCCAAACTTTATTGGATCATAGACTTGCGATCGCTTCGGCAACTCGCCCTGAAACAAAAGGCAAAATATCCCGACTCTTAGCTTGGGCTTTCCCTTCAGTAAATACCACTAAGAGGTAAGGGCGCTGTTCTGGTAACTCAATATACGCTGCATCATGGCGAACTTGACTTGTCCAACCTGCCTTTGACCAAATTTGAGCATTTTCAGGCAATCCACCGCCTAAGAAACCTGTCACCTGATTTTCCTCGGTGTCAGTGGGCAAATCTTTGAGAGGACGTTTCAGTAAACCCATCATAGCTTGCGATCGCGTACTTGAAACTGCCACTCCACCTACAATACTATGCAGTAACCTAGCGATCGCATTTGTGGTTAACATATTGCGATTTTCTAGTAACTCTCCCACAAATGCCCGTTCCCGTCCATAAGGGCCATCACCCCAAGTTTTTTGACAGACGTTTATTGTCTCCAATTCTTCCCAAGCCAATGATTGGTAATAGCGGTTAACAATATTACGCTGATATTTCCAGGTTTCAAAGGGGCCGATTGGTAATTCTGGCCCTGATGTGGTGCCACTCAAAATATCTACAACCAAGCTGGTAGCATCGTTACTAGAATCGACAATCATATCCTGCAAAGCTCGCTCCAACTCCTTGGAGGTTTGACTCATGCCTTTTTCTAGCCATTCGTTTACCGCTACCAGATAAAATAGCTTGACTACACTGGCAGGATAAATCCGCTCAACACCGCGATAAGTGAAACCACGAACTGGGTGATCCCAAAAAGCGTTGGGAGTCAGCGCCCCACCAGTATTTACTCGCACTGGTGGATCGTAAACAACCCAAGTCAAGGCAATTTGGTTACGCGCTAAGGTTGGAAATGCTGCCCAAGTTGCATCTAAAATGCCATTACCAAGATTCTCTAGTTGTTCGTCTTTATTAAAAAAAATCATTCTCTGATAATGTCCTTTAATCTAAAATCCAAAATGATTCGACTGAGCGAAGCCGAAGTCCAAAATCCAAAATCAGGCGAGTATCAGTGTTTAGCTGACCTGAATTTATATGATTCTCCTGAATGTACGCGTTTAGCAACTCAAGCTGCATCTGGGAGACATTTGTGGCTAACATCAAATCATCAAAATTCGGCGGTTGAGGTGTATTTATGTGAAGATGACTATCCGGGATGGCTATCTCTTTCAGATTTTGATTCATTACAATCTGCTACTGTACCTTATCAGGCTGCAATATTTTCTGAATCGGAGATTAAAAAACTCCTAGCAGAGATTATCGCCTTTACCCAAAAAGCGATGCAACAATCAAATTATTACCTTTGGGGTGGTACGGTTGGGCCAAATTATGACTGTTCTGGGTTGATGCAGGCGGCGTTTGCTTCGGTGGGTATTTGGCTACCTAGAGATGCCTATCAACAGGAAGGATTCACTCAACCAATTACGATTACAGAATTAGCAGCCGGGGATCTGGTATTTTTTGGAACTAAGCAAAAAGCCACCCATGTCGGGCTTTATTTGGCGGATGGTTATTATATCCATAGTTCTGGAAAAGAACAGGGACGGAATGGGATCGGAATTGATATTCTCTCGGAACAGGGAGATGCAGTTAGTCAGTCGTACTATCAGCAGCTGCGAGGTGCTGGTAGAGTTTTTAAGAGTTACGAACCACAGAGACGCTGAGGATGCTGAGGCTTATGAGGAGTGGGTTGATCGATCAAGGGGTAATGGGGGAAAATGGGGCGATTTCAGCAATTGTCCCAGATGTTTCGGTGGTAGTACCAATACATGATGAGGTAGAGAGTTTACCGCTTTTACTAGAAGCGATCGCCTCTACTTTATCTTCTAGTCAGGTAAATTATGAAATCATTTGTGTAGATGATGGTTCTACAGACGGTTCTGGGGATTTTCTCAAAGAACAGGCGCAAATCCGCACTGATTTAAAAGCGGTGATTTTGCGTCGCAATTACGGACAAACTGCGGCGATGGCTGCTGGATTTGATTATGCAGTCGGTAAAGCGATCGTTACTTTAGATGCCGATTTCCAGAACGATCCCGCTGATATCCCGATGTTATTAGCAAAGCTGGACGAAGGTTACGATTTGGTGAGTGGTTGGCGACAAAAACGCCAAGATGGGGCTGTAAATCGGTTACTTCCTTCCAAAATTGCCAATTGGCTAATTCGCCGCACCACTAGCGTGAATATTCATGACTATGGTTGTTCGCTGAAAGCCTATCGTGCAGAACTGTTGGCAGATATGAACCTCTACGGAGAATTACATCGATTTTTACCCGCTTTAGCGTACATCGAAGGAGCTAGAATTACCGAAATACCTGTACGTCATCACGCCCGCCGCTTTGGTCGTAGTAAATATGGAATTTGGCGGACATTCCGGGTATTGATGGATTTGTTAACCATTCTGTTTATGAAAAAATTCCTCACCCGTCCGATGCACGTTTTTGGGCTGTTGGGCTTGATTTCAATGTTTTCGGGCACTGCGATCGGAATTTACTTGACTTTCGTCAAATTGGCTTTAGGTGAGATGATTGGCAATCGCCCTTTGTTGATTTTAGCAGTTCTGTTGTTACTAACGGGAGTGCAGTTATTTTGCTTCGGACTTTTAGCAGAATTGCTCATGCGTACATACCACGAATCCCAAGGACGGCCTATCTATCGCGTGCGAGAGGTGGTAGCAAAAAATGTTAAGTAAGGTAACAATAGTAGTCATTAGTCATTGGTCATTGGTCATTGGGCATTGGGTATTGGGCACTTGTACTGAGTTTCGACTGCGCTCAATTACCGCGAAGTCGTTAGCGTAGCCTCTTGTAGAGAAGTATTAGTCATTGGTCATTAGCAAATAATTAACAGTAAATATTGGTTGACTCTAGACAAAGGACAAAGGACAAAAGACAAAAGACAAATGACAAATGACAAAGGACAAAAGACAAATGACAAATGACAAATGACAAATGACAAAAAACTAGTTAAATTGCATCTACCTTGAAAGCATTTAATACCTTTGACGCCCAACTGCGGCGCAACCTGCTGATTTTATTTACGGCAGGTTTCAACTTATAATGCTTATGCCTCAGTAACCAAAACACTGATATCTACGTTTTGAGCATGGAATGAGCATTATGGTTGGCAACATCAGTAATAAGGCAAAAAAGGGTCAAGTATCAATTAGGTTGGATTCTGGGAGTGTTAAAGCTTGTTTTCCCCGGTCATACTGCAACAAAGGACAAATCAAACTAGCCACGGGAATATCACTAGTTAATGGTTGGGAGTCAAAAGCCAGTCAGTTACAACGACGGCTACAGATAGAACTAGAGGATGGCAAGCTGGACGACGGTCAAGGGAATTTTGATTTAGGACGCTATCAGGATATTTTGAGAGAGTACGGGTTACAAGCAAAGTTAAGGATATCTAGGGAGGTTACGACCTCAGACAGTCAGCTACCACCTAAACCAGAGTTATCTATTCTTGAGGTTTGGGGTATGTACTGCGACTACAGGAAGCACGACCTCAAAGAAACAACTTATCGGTTGACTTTCTGCACTTATTACGTTAATTATCTTGAATCAGCCATTAAAGCCACTAAATCTCAGGACGCAATAAAAATCAGAAATTGGTTGATTGAAAATCGAAGTGTGATCCATGTCAAAAATCTCATGAGTCAATTGTCAAAAGCTTACCAGCTAGCGATAAAAAATAAATCAGTTACTCATAATCCTTTTGATGGTTTAGGCGATGAGATAAAGGTTAGAGGCTCTCAAGGGAAAACTAGAGAGGAAATTGAAATAGAAACAGATGATGATTTGTTAGACAAAAGCAAGGCTTACACCTGGGATGAAGTAGAGGCAATACTTAAGTACATCAAGAATTATCCCGCCAAGTCTCATTGGTACGAACCGATTAAATTTAAATTTCTTACTGGATGTAGGACAGGTGAATTAACGGCTTTTATGTGGTGCGATGTTTTATGGAGCAAGGAACAAATTTTAATCAGAAGAACTTACTCCTCCCGCCTTAGAAGATTTTATCCAACTAAAACAGCTAGAGGTGATCAAGAACTAATCAGAATTTTTCCGATGCCTAAAGATGGTGAGTTATGGAGTCTTTTAAAATCAATTCCACAAGGTGAGCCTAATGAAGTAGTTTTTAAATCTAAGGGAGGAAAAATAATCTCTGACGTAACTTTATCTAGAAGCTGGAAGGGAAGAGAAGGACAAAACAGAGGTATTATTCCTGCACTGATAGAACAAGGAAAATTATTTAAGTACTTGCCACCATATAATACACGTCATACTTTCATAACTCATCAGATATTTGATTTAGGCAGAGATGAAAAAATAGTCAACGCATGGTGTGGTCATGGTGAGATGGTGAGTCAAAAACATTATCAAGACATTGTGGATAGAGCCACACAGATTAATCCTGAGTTGCCAGCGAATCAACAAGCACAGCAACAGTCAGAAATTGATTTACTTAAGCAACAAAATAGGTTGCAACAAAAACAGATGGAAGAGATGAAAAAAATGATTGAAGAACTCACTAGAGGTAAATAGGGGAGTATCTTCCAAATTACTCTAAGTAGAGACTTCAAGTAAATTAAAAACCTCTAGGAATAAGCATTCTAGAGGTTTTTTTGTGTATGCCATCTGTACTAAATAGCTGTTTAACGTGAGTTCGATGAACCTCTCCCTCCCAGCCTCCCTCTCCGAAACGGAAAGGGAGGAGCAACGAAAAATTCAGCTTTTTGCTCCCCTCTCCGTGTCGGAGAGGGGTTGGGGGAGAGGTTAAATAAGACTTGTCGAATTCACGTCTGTTTAACAATCAAAATTACACTTCCCCTTGAGAGTCTTTTTTTTGAAAGGTGTGTGTGGCAAGCATTTTAGATACTGCAAAACTGTAATTTTATTTTTGGTGGCGAGTACATTAGTTGCTTTCTAAAAGCAAATTTCTTGTGCGTTTAGTTTATCCTGCAATTTTGTTTTTACACTCGGTGTAAATTTTAAGTCAGATGCCATAGTATCTAAAGTTTTATATAGTTCCTTCTCTCGGAGCTTGATAAGTTTATCAATAGTAGTCTGTTTAATACCAGTACCTTTAAAAGCTGCCGTCAATTCATGCTTAGTTGCAGTGTTAATATTGGTAGTTTTTTTTGTGTCAGTTGCATTTTTATTAGAATTATTAAAAATCCAATCGGGGGTTGGAGTGTTATTTACAACTGTTTCTATTATAGGCTTTGAGCCGATTGTAAGGTCACTATTAGTAGTGCTAACAACTGGCGATACAATTTTATTTGATTGGATAAAATGAATATTTCTAAGGTCTAATTTTCTTTGTAAAAGAGGTGGACAAGAAGGAGCAATCATAAAAGCTAGATCGGTTGGTGTTCCATCAGAATTAGATGAATTAAATCTGACATCATTTAACCATTGAGTAAATGTATTAAAGTGACTGCTCAACATCTCATAGTTTTTAGCTTCGCCAAAGGCTCTAGCAACAGTAATACCATTATGTAGTAATTCTACATAGCAGTCAAAGGCATGACCTGCTATTACAGTAGTAGTTGAAACATTTGACAAAGTGTACGCTGTTCTACTTAAAAAACTAGCCCACTGTTGTTTGCATTCTGCCTCAACTAAATTACGAGCATCTCCTTCAAAAACCTGCTCAGGTGCTTCTTGGAAGTATTTTTCATGAATTTCTAGTATGGCGTTACCATAGTTTCGACAAAATTCCCTTAATGTGTTGGTAGAACTTATCGATATATTTTTTATTTCTTGCCACGCTTGAGCAAAGTTTTTATAACCGCTATAAGCTCCTTTTATGCGGTTATCAATCTTTTCTCTAATTATTTCAAATTCATTGCTATAACCCTTATTTAAATTGATAATAGAATCCCCAATAAGACTTTGAAATGCAGAATCTTCTGCTATAAAACTCCCTACGTTATCAGAAGTACCTACTAAATACATCAATAAACGAATTTTTGAGCTAAATACTTGAAAAGCTCTTCGTATTAATTGCTTTACTGCTAATCTAGTTTCTTGAATTTCCTTGGGAAAATCTGCTAAAGCATCTAACTCATCTCCAAGGTAGACAAAACTGAATCTAGGGTCTACTTGGGAAACTTGGTAGATGACATCAAAAAAGAATTCTTCCAGTCCACCCGGATTTTTAGTAATATACTTTTTAAATTTGCTACGGAATGGCATTACTGCCTTTGTAGTTTTTAATTGAGAAACTTTATTAGTTTCCAAGTAATCACCTAGAATTTTTTCCGCTACAACTCTAACTGAATTTAATAAATTCTGATTGTGTAACAACTCACAAAAGGTATCAGCCAAAATATGACAATAAAAATTGGTACGAAAATCAGGGCTAAACGGTATGTCAGAAAGCTGAAATTGAACAACTATTGAATGATTTAAAAAAGTCGATTTCGTTTTAGTTAATTCATTTAAATAAGTTAAAAGCGAAGTCTTGCCACTACCAACTAAGGCAGCAACAAATCTAAAAGTGAAAAAACCATCATCGAAAGTATGCCTGAGATCGTCTTCAAGTAGCTGAGTTATGTTAGCTATTTGCCGTCCAGATAAACTTCGAGATGTTGAACCTTCTCCGTCACTTCCTGGTTGTCTAATAACACGTTCAATTCTAATATCTTCAATAAATCCAGCGCCTGACGTAACTTGTTGGAGGAAGCTCTTTATATATCTCTTTTTTCCTGCATCTTCTGGCATTGATTACTCAGCCCATTGAATTAATTCTTCATCCTTTTCGGTAACAGCAAAAACTTTACCTGTTGATTTGAGTTTCTCAAAATATTTATCTAAGAGTGACTGAGAAATTTGATTATTCTCATAAACTTTTTGACGAATAACTCGACTATAAATAGCTACAACACCAAGCAATTCTTGCCGTTTTCTTTCTTCAAAATAGAGCGCCTTAAACTTTTCTACATAAGTATCAAAGTCCATATCTTCGCTCTGGGAGGAGGAATTATGATAATCATGAGATACTTGTTGAAGATACTCTAGAAGAATATTTATAACTTTAGGCCCTTTTACAGAGTCAAATCGATACTTAGTATTTTGAAGGTTTGAAACTAATATTTTCTTACCTAAACTGGTAAGTGAAAGACGATTTTTTCTAGGTGATTCAATTAGTTTCTGCTCAATTAAAGCTTCATAACTCTGTTCTGCTTCTTTTTGTAGCTCTTTAGAAAGGTAAGACTTCACAACACTTTTAGTTACTGTATCCCCATTTGAATAAGCTTGAGCGTAAAGCAAATAAAGTAGTTGTACTATTGAAAGTTGACTCATAAATACTTTGACCTTCTCAATTTAATTATGAGAAAAGATAATTAATTCTGGTTTGAAGATTGATTCTTAAAAACAGAGCTATTTAGCATATTGCCACATAATATATATGATTTCTAACACAGTCATCAGTATAATTACCAGCATGTTCAGTTCTGCTAATCACTTCAAGCTTACATTTCATCCCCTCTTTTAACTCTGAGTTCTTAGAGTAGTACTTGGAGAACTATCAATGTTAGTCTTCTCTATTCCTAATAACAAAGTCTTCATGCTTGTGTAGGAAACCTTGTACTTCTTTCAACTCCTTTCTTATTTCTTTAACTTCCATTTCTATCCTCACTGATTTATTATCAATTTTTTCATTTAGTTGTCCAAATAAAAATTGTACAGCTTCCTTCCTATTTTCAAAATTCTGCAAATGAATCCCAAGCATTTTATCGTGAGCATTAAACTCTGATTGCAAAATTCTCACTTGCTGTAACAATCTTTCATGCCCTTCACTGCTTGCATGATTTTTTATATAGTCTTTTAAATCTCTGATATCAGAAGCTACCTTATTAAAGGTACTAACTATTTTTACTAGTGAACCCAATAAAACAGTTAAACTCACCACTATTCCCAGAAAAACACCAGTTGACTCTAATCCAACCGTAATAGTAGGTTGTGAATTTGATGTTACTCCTATTGTTATCATTTTTTCACAAAGGTATTACATCTTATAAGCTGAAATTTTATTTACCAAAAACGCATACCCACTTGACAAAGAGTTCTTACCCCATACGGTAAATACAAACTCTTGTAATCCACTGGTAGTAATTGTAATCGTGCGAGTAATGCGTTCATATATCGTAGTGGAATTATACCCATCTAAATCATCAAAAGCTTGTACCCCATTGATAGATAATTTCAATTTTCCTTTGTTATTAGCGCGAGTTACTAACATCACTAATGTGTAAGTACCAGGAGATAATAACGCCGTAAATGAAAAGCTATCATTCAGTGCAGCAGGATTTTGCTGCCACATAGTAGAATAAAAGCTTGCGGCAACCTGCACGGGGGATAGTGCATTACCGACTAGCACCTTACTTGTATCATGAAAGTGTTGGAAGCCTTGAGGTAACACTTTCTGTAAAGCAACAATTTGTGTTTGCAAATCTTGGATCTGAACTCTTTGATTAGCATTCTCGTTGTTAACATAAGAAATTATTGAGTCTTGGGAGTCTACTGTTTGTGTCAATGAATTTACATTTGAAACAAGCCCGTTAAAATTGCTCCAAAGGCTGCTTTCGGCTATTTCTATGTTACCTAGCCTTGTATTCTGATTAGCCAATTCAGTTGCAATACTTGTGATTGATCCTTCGTTATCTTCTACTGTAGTCTGAAGCGTTGCCAGTGCATTTGTTATTGATGCAATAGCAGCATTTAACTCTGTAGCATTAAAATCAATATTTACACTCGCTGGATATAACGGCATATTGTTTAAGCTTGTTAGACAAGTTACTAAAAGAATCAGACAATTAAAGTTTACTCTATTGCAAATTCAATACCATCACCTAATATTAACAAATTACTCTCTTTTCAAGAACTTAATTGCTATTTGTTTTCCATGTATTGAGATAATATCTATTTTACTTAGAGTACTACTTGGAGTATTCCGAGAAACATCTTACTAGAAAGGTATTATGTCATCAGCACTTATCCACGTTGGAACAAGAATAAAAGAATCTTCTGACAAAGGCAATACTTTAATACTGTTTGAACTTTCATCAATTTCTAATACTTCACCTTCTCCATACATCCCTGTTTCAGAGTAATATTCAATTGTCTCTCCAATCGACAAAAAAACCGTAATATTTTCCTCATTTTCCTGTATAAACGACATTTCTTTTCTTTCCTGTTAAATCAACTAAATTAATCGGTGGAACATTTACCCCAACATTTAGATAAGCGTGTTGAAAGGTTACAATTCCTTCCTTACCTCTAACTGGTAGTTTCTCAACCTTTCCTCTGATGGTTACTTTTTCAGGGGTTGCACTTATCCCATTAATCGGTTTACTACCTATTCTCAACAAATCATCATCAACTTTATGCCCTTGGATGTCTAAAACTTGTTCTACTATTCTTCTAGCTTCTGCTTGAGTTGTCACATCTAATTTAAGTTGATATCCTTTTTCAAAATCACAATAAGTGTAAACCTGCTTTCCTTTGTTCACTTTAAAAGGTGGTGAAGCAAATTTATGATAAATTACATCAGCAAGAGTTTTTAAATAAAAATCATCTGCAAAATCAGTTTTACTTTTATTCATCAATCTGAAAGATATTTGCATCGATAATTTGTCTGTAATTTCTCCTTTTAATGGGTCTTTATTTTGCTTTCTATAAAATTTTAAAACTACTTCTGGTTTATATCTTCTCTCCGGCATATCATCGGCTGGAACTCCATAAACTACTCCTAAATCTCTATCACCTAGTTGGTTGTAAGTAGCAAGAGTCTGGATGATTACAGGTTTTAGAAGTTCTTCACTTCCACCAAGTACAATCTTTTCATCAGGATTATCCCGATTCGGTGTTATCTCTACATATCGCGTATGCCCTAGTGGAGGTACGCTTTGCTTTGCAATCATTTGCGCTGATAAATATGTATCAACTGCATTGGCGACAACATACCCCGCTTCGGTGCAAGCTTCGTCAGCTTCCTCTAAAAACTCTTCTGCAAACTCACGCATTGCCCCATCTGTACCAAAGGTATTATCGAGAAAGTCTTCCGTAGCGCTTGCAAAAGACCACGGCTTACTATCCTTGCTTCCCCATGCCTTGACAGCTTTTTCAGCTTTTGCACCAAACAACTTCTTTACTAAATTACTGTTACTTTTAATAAGCTTTCGGACATTCTTATATGTTTCTGTAAATAATATTTGAGTACCAAGCCTCAGCGCACTGTTAAGCAATGCTCCTAAATTTTCGAGGAATTCCTCTAAAAATTCCTCACCCACTTTTGCTAAAACCACCGCTCCCAATGGTTCATTAAATACTGCGATCGCCGCGCCGGGAAGAATACCGCAAGCTATATAACCAAATGCATTACCAAGCGTTCCTCCAAGTTGTCCGGCCAGTGCTGTCCATTGAGAATTGATAGATGCTTCCAGTTGTTCATCTGTTGCATTCCAATTAAAATTCCAGATGAATTGCTTTGTGGCGACAAACCACCCCCAAAAAGTAGACCAAGAAAATTTAAAAAAACCAGTAAGCTTACCTACCAAAAACCCAGTAAGTGACCACGATGCATTAAATACCCATCCCACAAAACTGATAACACCGTTGTCTTCTTTCTTCTTGATTCCCTCCTCCATTCCTTTGATGATTCTAGTACCAACTTTGCTTCTAACGACCCTTGATGTTAACTCTGATAATTCAAAAGTTATAGCCATAATTATTTAGCCCTCTCCTTCCCATCCTTGTCATAGTTACCTTTTTCACTTCCTATTTCTCTTATTTTTGGACGTTCTTTATAAGGTCTACCCCAAGGGTTAATAGTATCTGTAATGCCGGATACTTCAATAAATCCTCTTTCAGCTTGTTCTGTGAAATCATTAAAATCACCTTGCTCTCCGTCTTTGTGAACTTCCTTGATAGCATCAGGATTACCGAATAATTTTTGTTTCAAGGCTTCTACTGGGTCGCCTGTAATCTGCCTCCAGTTCTGAGCATTCCACCGAGCAGCCATTGTCTTAAGGGTTTTTAAATCATCTTGTAAATCGGTTTTATCAGTATTTTCGTAGCTAATAATCTCTACATTTTTCTCTTGTAATGTCTTAGTAAGATTTTCACCACCTGGGGTAAATAATGAAGGTACTTGTTTTTTCTTTTGCTCTAATTTGTACCCTAAAAATTCAGCATTTGCGAGAGCTACATCAAGTGTCTGAATAGCAATATTTTTTGTCATTCCAGATTCACCCATAGCCTTGAGTGCTGTGATAAGTGTTGCATGAGTATCGCGCTTTATTGTAGTTATTAATCCCAAAAGTTCTGCCATTGCTTCTGCTTGATTTGGGAGTGATATTTTTTCGTTTTGATTCCCTTCTTTTACTAAGTCAGAGTCTTCTATCTCTATTTCAATGGGGTAAGCACCCATAAGGGCATCAAGTTGTTTTGTTTGCCAGAGCATTAATTCTGCTAACGATTCAATATCTATCATCTTGGGATTCTGCTTTGTAAAATTATCAGGAACTTTAGCAGGTAAATCACCAAGTCTTTTTAAAATGAGTTTCAATAAATTATCATTGCAAGCCATACAATCACATTTCTCCAATTCTATTTTGGGTGGTGGTGGGTTATCAGGTTTAATATAATCACTACAAATAAAATGCCATCTATTTATGCTGTATGCGTTTCTTGTTCTTATAGGAGTGGAATAATTATCAAAAGAAGCCCGATTAATTTTAGTGTTATAAGCTTCTTTGTCAAGAGGTGTTGCACGAGGATTAATAGGATAGCCAGGAAAAACACCTTGAGATAACACTTGAACCGTAGGAGTTCCTGATGCATAAGTTGCCCAAAAAAAGCGATAAGTAGAAACACTATTAAGAGTCCATTCTGATTCATCATCGTCCCAATCACCAGCAATACCGCCTCTCCCTTGCCAAAAAGTGTAAGCTTCCTCGCGGTCGTAATTAGCAAACTCTTTTAAATGACGTGTATTACTAACTTCCGTTACTGTAAATATTGCCTCAACCATTAAATCAGCTAAATTACCTCTTACATACACATTGTTTTCTAATATTGGATATTTCCAGTCAGTCACTTCTAGTCGTCGTGTACCTTGTGATTCAGACGGAGTTTCAAAGCCGTATCTAGTAATGTCATACCATTGCTCCTCTGCTCCATTTATTTGTAGCCAAACACCTGAATTACATAATGCTGGAGGGCTAGGAACAATATCTTCACCCGTCCATCGCGGAAGGTCTATGGCTTTAATAAGTGGCTGACATTTAGGATTGCGATAAACAACTTGAAACGGAGGCAATTTGAGAAATCCAAGCGTTCCGCTAAATTGAATTCCAAAATTACATTCATCTTGAACGATATCAACATCAAGTGAAATAGGATTACTTATGTCAAAAGGATTTTTACTACACCAAGGACTATCAGGATATCTATCGCAATCCATCGGATCAGCAGGTGTGTTAGGTGTTGCGTAAATACCACCAAATATAGGTACTAAACTTTCTTGTGGGTCTTCAGGTTCATACGTGTAAAAAGGAATATTTCTCTTTTTTTTAGGCGGTTTATATGCAATTGGTTTATCAGAAAGCATTAAGTAAACTCCCTAATATCTATTGCTGTATTTCCACTCTCTACAATTCCATAGTAAGCACCTGTATACAGCGGACTTGGTGCTTCGTAATAATCCCCTGGCTCTAATTTTACTAAGTGACTAGTAATTGAAACACCTTTAACAGTATCTAGAAAAACATTTTTATTGCTTGAATTGAAAAATGTAATTCCTTTTCTGTTCGCATTGCTATTTACAATCGTGCTTGCAATTGCAGTAATGTTATTAACAATTTTTACGCTAGTGTCTGTTAGCTTTTCTATAATCACATGACGAACTAAATTAGCACAAGCCGTAACTTTATCTTGACCCTTAGCGCTATTTTGTAATAGTCCATGTCCTACGGCTCTTATTTGTAAACCCAACATTGAATTATTCCCTAACGAATGACTTCCTAACGAATATTCTCTGTATGGGTAAGGGTCACTATTTAGTAAAGAATAAGCCGCTATTCGTTGCCAATTCAAAGTACCGTCAATGCCTACAACTATATCAAGTTGGATTCTCGGAGACTTCCATTCCAAGTTAATCGCTGTTAATAGTTGCTTTGATTCGCTATCCTCCAACTCAAAAACAGGAAACGGAACCGGAGGCAGTGAATAAATCCAGCTAGTTGCTCTTAGGTTTTCCACTTCTAAATATTCATCAATCAATCTGTACCCAGTTTTTGAGTACGGTACATAGTTAAAAATCGGGACAACACTAGCCCCAGAATTAGGGTCAAGCGTGATGGCAATTTTTTGCTTGATTGTTAATTCTTGTATCGTCATATAGCGATAATAATTTTCTAACATCTTAACCTATTAGAAAAAGGTTGTTAAAAAAATCTTTTTGAGGGACTTGACAAGCCTTTAAAAGCATTGCTAGATATGAACCATACCCGTTTTGATAAAAAGTAAAAAATATGGCTACTGTTAGCGATTTAAGTTTTGCTGAAATCTCCGCTAAAGTTACCGACCCTGCATTAAAAACTTGGTGGGATGGACTTGATCCTCTACCTGCTGGTGTTGACACTGCTGAAATGTTTGCAAAATTATTGCAAGCTGCATACACCGCACAAGTTGCAAAAAACACCGCAGCCGGAACACTTGCAACAGGTGAAGCGTTAAACGCTTATCCTGCTCCAACAACCGGAACAGTTCAAACTGAGCCTACTAGTGGATTGCAATTTTATAACGCCAGTTATGGAGTAAATATTATTGCTGCCGTTGATTTAAACACCACAATTCCAGCGCGAGTTTAATTCTGATAAGTAGGGTGGTGTTAAATTATTCCCCTACTTATTAAAAATTATTTGGATGAAATGAGATGACAAAACGTTTATATTTTCCACTCAAAAGAAGTACTAGCAATGATGCTCAAAGAGAGAACCCCGACCCTCTCGGCAACTTCTCGTGTCTTAGTGTTACTGCAAAATTTCTTGATATAGAGAAGTTTGCAGTACCATTTTTGAAGTCAAAAACTGTTAAGCCGACGAAAGCGAGAACTTTGGTTAGGGCTGATGGTTCTAGCGTCAAGCGTGGAGAAAAAAATGCTGATGGTATTCCTGTAGAACATGAAAGACCTGGCTCTCTCTCAAAAGGGACAAGACGCGTTGTTCTTACAACAGGTAAACACGGGAATTCATCTACTTATCACACTATTTCTTTTCGGTTCCCATCTTTCGCAACGATTATTGTAATTGCTGACGCTCTCGGTACTTTAATTCCTGCTAATAAAATTAAAGCAATTCCGACTGCTAACGATATTTCCCCTTACTTTAAAGTAGTTGGGGGAAGACAATATCCAATCATGCAGAAAGCTGCTGCTGAATCGAGTACTCAAGCACAAGTCCCATTGACTGCTGCTCAGTTAAAACAACTAGCTGGGGCTGGGGTAGAAGTTTATCCCGGATTCAATCTTCCTTAGTAAGTAATTGTGTAATTGTCAAAATGTTTAAAATTGCTGGTGAATGGAAGCAAATTATTAACGAATATCGTTCTAATGAAAAGGCTTCCATTCCTGCAATTGAACCGAAAATAAATTTCACCTCAAACATAATAGGAATTTTTGCAACCTCACCGTCATCTCCAAGCAATTGGTATTCTGCTGGAGACTTTCTGCAAATTTATCAAGTAGGATTTGGTGCGGCCGGTTACGCTCAAGGTGAATTTTTAAGGGTAACTTTAAACCGTTATCAAGTTCACCGATTTAACAAGCTTCCATCTGATGAGAATAAATACTTAATATCGTTTATCCCTAAGTTCTACCTGAAAGACATTGATTTAAAGGTTTGGGAGTACGTCGGGAATCAAGGAGCAAGCTTAGATTCACTTGAGGCAAGCGTTAAGGCTGTACATCAGAGAGTTATATCTGAAACCGCAAGTATCAAAGCACTCCTAATGAAATTACAGCAGACCCCATAAGTTCTATTCATAGCAGTATTGGCACTGATAATCTACATCAGTGTTTTTTGCGCTGTCGATACTATATTTTGCATAAATACGCACTTTATCTTAGTAAAACTACATATAAACATATTTTGCAGGTGTTTAATTGCGTGTATATACGCATCTGTAACAGCTTATTACAATTATTTAAATGATCGGTTGTCATAATAGTAAACCCGTACTATGCTGAAATTGTTGAAGAAACACTGTAAAAACAAGGGTCAAAAATGAAGGTAGCTAAATCAGACGCAAGAAAATCACTTGTAGCTCAGTTAAGACACGTAGGACTAGAATTAAACTCCCTGGCGACGGAAATTGAAGAATTAGGACAATTACCTAAAGTAGAATCACGGATACGGGATTTACCGGGTCTGCTTGATATCCTGCAAAAAGCTGCATGGGAGATTCAACAGAAGCGATTTGAGAAAGCTTCGTCAATTATTGAGCAAATAAATATTGGTATTGCTCAAGAACAACTCGATGAATTGCAAGTTAGTTAATGTTTGGTCTGGAATACTTGGAGTAGTACTCCAAGTAAAATTAACTTAAGAGGTGGAGACATGGAAGAGAAGCGCATACACTGGACAGAAATTTTCGGAAATCCTTACAGATTCTCTCTTCACCCTTCAATGCTGACAGAGCAAGGTTACGAGATGAGATTAGTAACCAAGATTAAAGGTGAAAGCAGATACATTGACACTGCTGTGGTCGTGAAATTTGATGAGAGCTATGTGATCGAGTACATAGCGAGAACTTTAGAAAAACTGCAACCACAGAAATACAATGATTGGCAAAAAATTGTCAGCAAAGCGTACAGCTTCTGGGACAACAAAAAAAAGCAAGTGCAACAATAAACCATTTTGGATTAATCCTGCTACCGGAGAAACTTTTCTTGCTGGCTCTCCTCTAACTACAGCACAGAAAAAAAAGCTTCAATTTTGGGACAGCATTCTTGAGTTTAAAGTTTACGGGGAACTTTGCAAAAAGTACGGTGCGGAAAACGTCAAGCGACAACACACGATAGAGATTTTACCAGCAAATTTTTTATTTCCTGCTTTAACTTGGAATATTGATTTCATGGTTGAAACTAGCAACCTGACAGTATTTTATGAAGTTAAAGGACGGTGGATATTAGCAGACAAGGAAGCGTTAAGCAATTTTTGTAAGTTGCTTAGAATATTTCAGCGAACATTACCGGGAAGATTCCAAGAGCTAAGAATCATTAGCGATAAACGCTGGAAGATTGGAACCGCAAACATTTACACAATCCCATTTGCAGAGATAAAAGAGTTGAAAGATGAATATTATCTCAATGTTCAACCGAGATGATTTGTGGGATGATTCAACGGTTAAATATGTTGGTCGTTCAGGCAAAGCTTTAGGGCTTGGTAATCCTTGGAGTCACAAAAATGGTAGACAAGTAAGGTATTACACAAGCACCCCACAAGCTGCACTCGACAATTACAGGCATTGGTTACTCGAAAAGCTTGTTCCACACTACAATTCTGGGTTAAAGTTCATCGGGCTTGAAGACTGGGAAAAAGTGTACTTATCAAGAGTTGTTTTACTTTCTCAGGAAATTGAGTCAGGTAAATATACTTCTCTTGGTTGTTGGTGTATCGACATCCAAAATTATTTACCTGTTCCTGATGGATATGAAAAGTGTCATGCAGAGATACTCTACAAAGCTTGCTTGCAGTTAGTTGAAAAAAAGGAAGGAGCAATAAAACAATGAAAGATTTTTACTACATTGAACCGAAGAAAGATGATAAATTTGCTCTCGTTGGTAGCTCCGACTGGACACAAGTTTACAGCGTTATTGAGTTTGCAGAATTGGGCTTTTGTTCAGATGATAATTTTTATCATTTGTTTGCATACGCTACAAGGTTCACCAACATAAATAAATTTGGTGATAAAAATTGGGAATTTGAACCGCAACTTATAAAGATGAAGGTTGCAAAAAAGGATTACCAGAAAGAGGACAAAGACAAAAATAAGGTCAACGTTGCACAATCCAGACTTGAAAAGTGGATATGTTGGATGTTAGATGCACGCGATCCAAGTGTAATTTATTCAGGGTTTATCAAGCTGCAAGATGACCCTATGTGCGAGATGTTTCTTACTGGGATTGGTTTAGCAGGGGAACAGATTGATGAAACCGTGCTAAATCAAATGTTAAAGATGTCAGCCATATTTGACCCAGTAGCAGAACCACAATATATAAAACCTGAAGATGTACAACCACCGAAAGGTTTTAGTAACAAGGGTGGTTACAGTGGAAAACCAGCACAAACAGAGCTTGAAAGGTTGCGAGATAGATTAGCTTTTGTTTGTGAGCAAATCAATAAAATGGATGACAGCATTCCGGTTGAAAACCTAGCACAACTAGCTGATGTTCTCTCTATTGCTGAGAACAAAGAAGAAGTACAAGTAGTATTTGACCTTTGTACCTCCTTAATGTCTTAGTCTTCTCCAATCTACTTGGAGTACTACTCCAAGTAGAATCAACACAAGGGATACACATAATGACTCAAGAGACAGCAATCTATCTCGACCCAAATGATTTTTATAAGCAAGAGATGGAATCTTGGGAAGAGTTATGGAATGATGATTTAACGCTTTATCAAAATGTACGCAGCATTTTATCTCAGTCTGTTTTGCTTCCTCAGCGAGATTTAATGCTCCCAATCCTTGCAACTTACATCTTAATCCCTAGTAAGTGGGCGTTAATTTTACCTATACTTTTTAGCTGGGGTGGGAAAGGTAGCGGTAAGAGTACAACAGCAATATTCGCCAATAAATTACACGGGAAAAATCAAACTTTCTCTTCAACTGATACATTCTCAGCTATTCGTAATGCATTGGATAGCATGAGGTGGATTGACCCCGCAGAAAAAGAGATGGAGAAGGAAGGAGTAATATTAGCATGGGATAACTTACATATTTCTACTCTCAAAAGAGATGAGAGAATTTATCAGCTACTCCTTTTTGGTTATTCAAGAGCAAGTGATAAAATCTCAATCGCTCAACCGGATGGAACTAACAAAGAATTTTTTGTTTTTTCACCCAAGATAATTAGCTCTGTTGATGATATTCATCTTTGCCCTGACTTTGAAGAATTACATAGAAGATTGCTAGTAATTCCTCATAAATCTTTTGAAGAATTTAATAGTGAAGAGAGAAAGCTGTATGAAGATTTTGATATCTTCACTGATAAGTTAGATATTGATTCGATTCACTGGGAAGGAATAGAAGAGAAGTTTTACTCTTTCTGGAACAATACCGATAACTGCAAACTTTATGCAAAATATCGGTCAATGCTTACCAGGAAAGGCAAGAAAGAATTTACTCATCAAATGAGTAGCAATCAATGGGTAATTACGGTGGATTTGATGGTAACTGGCTTAATTCTTGGTACTTGGAAATCTCCGAGCGAAGCTATAAGCCACATGGATAGTTACTGGAAATATGCAGATAAACACATATTTTCGCAGTTAGGAGCAACAACAGAACATTTAAAACAATTTATTGAGGAAGAAGTAGGAACTCAGCGAATACTTAACCAACAATTAATTGAGAAGGGGAAACCAGGGATAAGTTTAGTTATCAGTCCACAAAAGTTAAAAAACAGAATTGCGTATCATCACGCCAGAGGGGAGTTAGAAATTAACCCACGACAACAAGACATCATCATTATCATGTCAAGACTTGGATGGAGGTTAACAAGTAAAGGATGGATGGAGAAAAAATAACAATAGATTTGATGGTTTATTGTCGGTTGCTGCTTTCACTAAATGAAGCTTTTGAAGTTTTATCTTATATATCTGGAATCAAAAAAGAAGACTGGATTTTTGTTTTAACAGGTAGAGCGAGAAAACAAACTCGTAAGCTTACAGACGAAGACAAGGAAAAGTTGAGTAAATTGTTCATGAAAGGAAACGAAAAACATGAGTAACGAGAATTTTGTACAAGTCACAAAAGAAGAATATGTACTCAATGTAATTGGGTTAGGTTATGCCATTGAGATATTGTCTGGTTGCTCTCAAATGCCGAAAGAATTATGGGCACTAGAGATAGCAACACACGCTAATGATGTATTGGACGGAATGCCGAAAGAAATAATTGATGCAATAGTCACTAAACACGCTACACCCGATCAACAATACGAAATTTTTTCATCTTCAACTGTAGAGGAAAGAAACAATGCAGAAAACAACTAACAAATTAGTGTTTGCCCATAGAGAGGACGTTCTCAAGCAAACAATAGCTACTGGGATGATGATAAATAAATAATCAAACTTTCTCCCACAGAAAAGACCTCTAGTAGTTTGAGGTCTTTTCTTATTGAAGGTTTTTAAAGTAATACTTGAATAACCGTAGAAATATACGATTAGGAGATGTTGAAGTGATTAGCAGAACGAATAGCAGGTATTGGGAGCGGCGGCAGGCTTGGCTATGCTGTCGCCGTGCATCCGATTGAGCTTGAAGACAAGCTTAATAACTCCACCAAAACACTTGGAAGCTACAAATAACGTAGCCATGCTCACACAAAAGCTTAATAGTTATATTTTAACCATCACCACCAGCTAAAAAATATTTTGGCAATATTGTTAACCATCACACCAATCTTAGTTTTATCAACTAAATCCCCTGCGATTTTTCCAAAATCTTTACCTGCCTCTCCGAACATAAATTCTCCGATATTTTCTCCCAATGCTTCAAAAAAACCTCTTTTGGCTTCCTCCTTAGCTTTGTCTGAACGATTTTCCTCTTTTACAGAATCCACAAACGTTACCTTTTTCTCTTTGGGGATTGCATAGGTGATTGTCTCTACAAGCGTTATCAAATTATATTTACCAGCACTCGATACAGGAATAACGGTTTTGCTGTCAATACCAAACTTTTGAGCAACAAATTTTATCTTGGCATCAATATTTTCTTGCTGTTGATGCCCAGGAATACAGTTTTTTCTGTCCCAATCCCAGGAGGGGTCAACTTTATCAACCTGGTTAAGCACAATGATAAAAGGCTTACCTTGTACTAAGTGAGGCTTGATGACATTGTGATAAAACTCTTCATCAGAACTAAAAGCCCTGTCATCAGCTTTTAGAACCCACAAAACCACATCTAATTCTGGTAACTGTTTAGAATATAAAGCCTTGTATTCTATATCTCGCTCTCGACTTTCACCGACACCAGGTAAATCAACTAGTTTAATATTTCCTGAACCTACGCGTACTGAATATTCCTGAGCTTCGCGTGTACAACTCTCAACGTGACTGACAGGTGCAACATCTTTTCCAAAAAGAGCATTACAGAGACTTGACTTACCTACACCTGTCTTACCCAAAATGCCAATTTTCGGCTCATAATTAAACGTTTCAGAAATGAAAGATTTGATTTTTTCTGCTTGTTCTGGCAGTAGTTGGTTAAGCTGACTGAATGCACCAAGTATATTTACTTGCATATTCATGATAAAGTACACCATCTTAAGGAAGGACTAGGTGTAGTATTCCCAAAACCTAGTTCACTATCGAAACCCATACATTTGATAAAAATGTCGGGAAATGGACTAAGACGACATTTACCTAAAAGCATCTACAGTAAAGCATTCAGCCACCGATTAGTTTTTTTAGCGACATTTATACACTTTGTCCATACTCTCAATAGTTGATTTCCCTGTTAGAGATTTATAGTTTTTGGCATTGTATAGGGAATACTAAAATTTAGATTCCTTACTGTCTAACTTACAAAAGTAATACAATGTCTACTCAAAAATATTTAGAATATTTTGATTCTGCTATTGGCTTATACAAGCAAGGGCTAGATTTATTAAGTCCAGAAAAAGATGACATTTCAATTATATCGGGATGCATACTCATAGCTATTGGCTTTGAAAAATTTATTAAATATGTATTAGAGAAAGAAAATCAACTTATGGTTTTACAGAAAGTAGAGTTCCAAGATGTTTTAAATTTTAGAAAAGGAAAAAGAATTGGAGCTAAAAATACAGATGGCTCTAAAAATACAGTAACTTTACAAGAAGGCTTTGATAGGTTGGTGAAGATATTTCCTGAGCTAAAAATGGAAATGCACAATATAAAGGAAATTGTTAATGATAGGAATTTCTTGGTTCATGGCTCTGGTGATTTCTCTTTAGGTAAAACAGAAAAACGTATTAGAGCCAACGTGACATCTATATCTGAATTAATTTGTTCGGTGTGCCTCAAGAAAAGTCCTGTAGAAATTTTTGGTGAAAATACATGGGAAGTCATGAAAAATTTTAGAGATGCATACGAGCAATCTAAAGCTTTAAAGTTGGAGGAAAGATTAGATTTTTTAAAAAGACTTTATTTACATGATGAAAAGCTTACTTGCCAAAAAATACAATTATTAAAAGACCAAAAAAGTTTGATTCCTTGTCAAGCTACTTATGATATATATAATTGTCCTATTTGTAATGGCAAAGCTTTGGTTGAAACTGATTGGGATATAGATGTAGATCGCGATGACTTTGGAGTATCTGTTCTTACTAATGCATATCCATCGCTTAACGCGTTCGTTTGTTCTAAATGCGGCTTTACTTTATCTGACTATGAGGAAATTGAAACTTTAATAGGACAAGAAACTGTGAGGAAAATCTTTACTATGGAAAATGAGTAATATTTTATAGAGTTATAAAATCATGCAATCGCCCTAGCCGCTGGAAACTCTTGCTTGAAATACGCGAGTAGGTAAAGGCTAGGGTCAATTTTCTAACCCTAGCCTCAAATTTTTTATATATATTGCTTTTCAACTATCTGTAGTTTGGACAGAATGTTAGAAATAAAGCTCTAATTACTGTTGCCTTTCTTTCTTTTCATCCAGTGCTTTTTGAATAGCTTCTCTACAAAATTCAGGAGGGTCATCTTGTTGCTGTACTTCCTCCTTCATGGATTTTGTCATGCGTATATTCATTTTTTCGGTTAGCGGTTCTTCACCTTTTCTCTTCCCTGGCTGCAAATTCTCAGGTGTTCCCTTGGGGTTAGGCATTTATGTAGAAACGTAAATATAAGTTGAATCGATAGGAAGCTATCGAATAGAGTTTTAAATCGGTGGTGACACACGTCTTGGAAAACAGTACACCACCGATACCACTTTTAGAAAATGGCTACTCTATGTTTACACGAACGGAACTTGAAATCAAAACTATCCAAGAGTTACGCGATTTGTGCCGTCGATACGGTCTTAAGCCTACTGGGAACGCTGGATATAAGACTAGCTACGTTACTTCACTTATAGCCTTCCCTGCGATCGCACTTAACCAGATGCAAGAAGGTAGGGGATTAAGACGGTTAAGTTTTGAAGCTTTCCAAAATATCGGTGCTGCACTCGATCAAATGAATTCCCCAACTGATGAACAAGCAGCGCTTATTAAAATCACGATGGAAAGACGTTCACTTCATCCGCCTCAATCATGGGAACAACAAAAGCTTCTCAATCTCTACATAGCTAAACAAAAGCTAGAAGAGGTGATGTATCTGTTGGGGGAATAGATAACTCAAAAGCTTAGTTAATAGTAAGGACTCTATCTAGAGTCCTTTTTTTGTACATATTTTCAAAATACTTGGAGTAGTACTTGGAGTTTTCAGGAGATAACAGACATATAGATATAAAAATAATATTTTTGTACTACTTTCCTACTCATTCTCAATAACGAGTGATAATGACTCTCACGATACTCTGATTAATGCCTAAAATGCTCTATAACCTAGTACTGGTAAGGGAATGATGCAATGTACCAGGAATTAAGAATATACCCCCTAGTGAGGAAAATGGCTGTAATCCTTGTGTGGTAAGGTGTGAGATGGAGTTAGAGTCGTACTTGGAGTTTTTTTGAGGTTAGAAGTGTATGAGCATATATTGAGCATTGATAATTAGTAATAATTTATACTCTCAATAGTTAATTTATTACTTAAAATATTATATTTGAGCATTAAATGAGCATTTATTATAATTTATGGGCTAAAAGCATTGATTTTACGTGCTAATATGCTGATTTTATTTACGGCAGGTTTATTATTCTGGTCGAGCCTGTCTTCGCTCTTACCAACTCTACCGCTTTACATCGATGATGTGGGCGCAAGCAAGCAAGAAATTGGTCTTGTTATGGGCAGTTTTGCCATTGGGTTATTGTTATCTCGCCCGATGCTGGGACGATTAGCCGATGAACGCGGTCGCAAAATTGTCTTGTTGATTGGTACGATCGTAGCTGCGATCGCACCCTTTGGTTACTTGTCAACCCGATCTATTGGGCTGTTGATCCTGGTGCGGATTTTTCACGGCATTAGTATTGCTGCTTTTACCACTGGCTACAGTGCCTTAGTTGCAGATTTAGCGCCCGCCGAAACTCGTGGTGAAATCATTGGTTACATGACCCTAGCAACTCCCCTTGGTTTAGCTATTGGCCCTGCTTTGGGTGGGTATTTAGAAGCTACAAGTGGTTACGGGATATTATTTCTGTTATCCGCCGAATTAGGTTTTGTCGCCCTCTTAGAGATTTTACAAGTTACGAATCCGCCAGTGCAAACGCAGGAGCAGACAGAGGGAGAAGATCGCAAATTTTGGCAAATTTTGTTCAGCCCACGGGTGAGAGTTCCAACTATAGTTATGTTGCTGGTTGGTTTGTCCGTCGGTGCTGTACATACCTTTGTGTCGTTGTTCCTCAAATCCACTGAAGTAGACTTCAATGGCGGACTGTTTTTTACAGCTGCGGCAATTTCTAGTTTTAGTATCAGGATATTTGCTGGTAAAGCAAGCGATCGCTTCGGGCGGGGTTTGTTTATTACCTTTGGGATTTTTTGCTACGTTTTGGCGTTAATACTGCTGTGGCAAGCTAACAGCGCGATCGTTTTCTTACTGGCTGCGATCGCCGAAGGCGCTGGTGGTGGTACACTGATCTCGATGATGATTACGATGATGGCAGATCGTTCACTGCCGCAAGAACGGGGGAAAATTTTTGCTATATGTATAGCCGGACTTGATTTAGGAATTGCGATCGCTGCTCCTCTTTTGGGTATCATTGCAGAACTTGTAGGCTACCGCGATATGTTTGGCTACGGTGCTGCAATCACTTCTCTAGCACTTGTCCTCTTCCTCACCCAGTCGAGCAAAAACCTATCCAACTCACTGTGCTTTGCACTAGGTCTAGCTCCAGATGCCTACGCTTTGAAAAACTTAAAAGTTAGGAGCGATGAAATTTAACTCATCACTCCTAACTTTCAAATCTTAACTTTTTAAAAACGGGCGAGGAGGGATTCGAACCCCCGACACCGTGGTCCGTAGCCACGTGCTCTAGTCCACTGAGCTACACGCCCTCACCGACAATCTATATTAACACGTTTTAACCAAATGGTGCAAGATAATTTTCCAGCTAATTTTGCTTCCTTATCCCATCTAGATCCCCAAGGACAAGCACAGATGGTTGATGTGTCTGATAAAGCACCCACCATTCGCCAAGCAGTAGCAGCTGCTAATGTGCGAATGCTGCCAGCCACCTTCGCTGCCATTCAAGCCGGAAATGTGCCAAAAGGGGATGTATTGGCAACTGCAAGATTGGCTGGGATTATGGCAGCCAAGCAAACAGCCACTTTAATTCCTCTGTGTCATCCGTTGCCTTTGCAAAAAATCGCAGTCGAAATTACACCCGATCCCCAACTACCGGGTTATCAAATTCAAGCCACAGTCAAAACTAAAGCTGAAACAGGTGTAGAAATGGAAGCCTTAACTGCCGTTTCTGTCGCTGCTTTGACTTTATACGATATGGCAAAAGCTTTAGAAAAGTCGATTCAAATTGAATCAATTCGTTTAATCAGTAAGAGTGGCGGAAAATCAGGAGATTATTCGCCGACAGAGTAATAAGCTATTGGGCATTGGGCATTGGGCATTGGGCATTGGGAAAGAGGAGGCAGAAGGCAGCTATGCTGGAGGCAGAAGTTCTAAAATGTTTGAATTTTGAATTGATTTCTCCCCCTGCTCCCCTGCTCCCCTGCTCCCCTGCTCCTCTGCCCCTCTGTTCCCCAGTTACAGAAGATTATCAGGATCGATGCCGAGATTACGCAAATATGCTGCTAACTGTTCAGCGCGTTGGCGTTCTTGTTCAGTGCGTTGACGTTCTTGTTCTAGCAATAACTCAGCCTGTTCAGCTCGTTGATTGAGTTCCAGGGAATTCAAAAATCTCTGTCCATCTGGACGGTAAATTACTAACTCCCCTTCCCCAGTTTGAAATCTAATTCCTAAACGGGGACTGACCCAACCATCCATTTGCCATAGCTTATTCAAATGGTTGTTTTGCCGCAACCAGCCATCTAGTTGAAAACTTTCAGGGTCGTATAAATAGTATTCTTCAACACCATAGGTATCGTAAAACTCCAGCTTGCGCTCCATCTCCTTGGTATCATTACTATAAGAAAGAATCTCAAAGACTACTTGCGGCGGGATATTGTCTTCTTGCCACTGACGATAAGAACGACGTTTACCCTTTGGTCTACCGAAGACAACCATCACATCAGGTGCAGTCGGTGTAATCAGCCGAGAACGGACGGGATACCAAAGCAAATCTCCTGCAATCAAAACATTGTCATTATTAGCAAATAGAATCTCTAGGTTCTCCTTAATCAGGACAATCCAACGATATTGCTCTGTATTGTCTGCCATTGGTTTGCCGTCGCTATCCGGATAGAGGAGATCGGGGTCTATTTGCTCAAAGATCGTCATCGGATTTAACCCAGTGGCTCTTGACTTGCAATTTAATTATGACTGCTTCTAGAAGTCTAATAGCAACGACTGCACTAAAAACCTTAGAATGAGTAGGGTGTATTTAAATCTGTAACAAATATTTATGCCTCCTCGTTGGCCTCGCAAACCCGATCGCAAAGACCCTGATTACCGCAAGATTGATGACCGGATGAATTTTGCCGTCCATGTGGCGATCGCAGCTATGATTAATTCTGGCTTATGGTTTTTTCATATTTTGAAAAACACTACCTGGGACTGGCTGCCGTTGTTTACTGCCAGTTGGACAGGAATAGTATTAGTGCATCTGATTTATATTAGTGCGATCGCTAATTACAGCGAAACTCCACCTAAATCCACCTGAAGACGGATTACTGATGCTGGGGCGATTGTAACCTGTGGTAGTAGAATCAGCCTATTAATTGAGCGATAATGTAAAAAGCTTGAGATTTCGCACTTTTTCTTAACGTAGGGTTATTTTTATGGCAAAGACTAACACCACAGAACTACTGGAAGCCCTAGCAGCTGAAATTGGCGAAAATGTCTACATAGACATTGCCAAATGGCATCTTTATTTATCTAATGCCAAACTGCATACAGTTGTTGCCGAGCAACTGTATCCTTTAATTACTTCCGACGCTGTTAATGAAGACCAAGTTTTACAAGTCTTGGGATCGATTCCAATAAAAATTGGCGGCGGTAGAAGCGAACTTCCTTTGAGTGATTTACTGCCACTGCAATGCCAAGTAACATTAGTTGATATTTTAGAAAAATATCAACGCGAAATCTAATATCTACAACCAAGATTATTTGAATTAGATAATTTTCTCGGTCAGTATTCTCTAATTTTATTTGAAATGCTGAATGAGGATTAATTTGTTGCGCCAATTTTATAAAGATAAAAACCACAGAGACACATAAATTAATTTTGTGTAATTTATGTGTTCATATCTGGTAAAAATTTCCTTTAGCAATTAAGGAATCTCGACCTTCTAAATTGGTTGAGACGAGCATGAGTTTATCTTAAACTTGCTCTTAACTTTCATGCAAACTTATTGAGGCGATTTCTATGCTTTTACAAGTCAAAGATAGCGGTGAATTGGTAAAAATTGTTGAAATTCAGGAATTAATTGACCCGAATACTGATGTTGTTCAGGCAAAAGACCAAGAAGGTCAAGAAGAACAGCAACCTGAAACTTTTAAAAAACAAAATCTTGTTTTTCCTTCAGGTGAAGTTCTACCACGCTGCTGGATAGATGCTGACTATAGACACGGTAACAGCTAATGATTTAAAAATGAGATAATTGGTAATGGAAGTAAACTATTAGCAATTATCATTAGTAGGGGCACACAGATGCGTGCCCCTACTGCTATGTGCCAGTTGATGGTACTTCTTGTTCTACTAATGTCGCCTTTTCATTCTGCTGAAACTTTGGGAAAAATCTCTTAGTAATCCAGTCAGTTAAAATGTGAGATAGTAATCCCAAAGGCCCAGCAAACAAAGATAAAGCCAGAGAGTGAATTGTCCAAACACCTGTTTTCTGTCCTTCCCAATAAATCCAGCGACCGACGAATAAATCCATCACTAAAAAATGAATCCAACTTGTTGCCGCAGCTGTTTCGTCTGCAAAAAACCGTGCAATATCAGCTAATTGAGGATTTGATAAAGCTTGAGCATTTTCTGGAGTAATGCTGTTAATAAACAAATATAAATATGTTCCTGCTAACAGCACAAAGGGTAGATATGATGACATTATCCACCGTGTAACTTTCCAGTTCGGCAATAAAATCATCAACGCCCAAAATGGTAATACGAAAAGGTTGGCAACGTTAAATAGTTGAGAAATCGTCATATATTTGTAAAGTGAAGGGTGAGGGTTTAAGTTAGGAGTTAGGAGTTAGGAGTTGAGAGTAAAAAATTCCGAGCTTTGAGTTGCCATTCGTTAAAGGTAGGTAAATTTCCGCCACCGTGTATTAGTTCCACTTAAGGGACTTCCAGAAAATAAATTATCCCATTTCATGCCCATCAAAACGACTTTCTTTCCCTCTGCCTCCTGCCCCCTGCTCCCTGCCCCCTGCCCTCAAAGCGATGGAACACTTTTTTAATTGGAAGTCCCTAACTCCTAACTCCTAACTCTTAACTCCTAACTTATAAAGCTACAAGCTGTGATTCAATTTCTGAAGAATTCAAATCACGCCCGATGAAAACTAAGCGCGTCTGCCTAGCTTCTTCTGCTTTCCAGGGGCGATCGTAAAATTTATCAAATCGGGTTCCCACACCTTGCATCACTAAGCGCATGGATTTATTAGGCACTGCGACAAAGCCTTTAATCCGATAAATTTCTTGTTGTTGTACCAATGTTTGCAACTGCTGTTGCAACTTTTCGGGGTCAAAGGTACGATCCAAAATTAAATTAGCTGAAGTAATTTCTTCATCGTGATTGTGGTCTTCTTCGGTATCGTGATGACTAGGACGAGAATCTAAATTGTCTTCAACTGCCGCTTGGAATCCTAATAATATAGATGCGTCTAGTTGAGAACGATCGCTCTCGACAATTTTCACCACTCTGGGCAATTCTTGCTTAATCAATTCCTCAACTCTGGCTTTTGTCTCGGCATCTACCAAGTCAATTTTATTTAACACCACCAAGTCTGCACAAGCAAGTTGGTCTTCAAACAATTCTTGCAAGGGTGTTTCGTGTTCTAGATTATCATCTGCTTGTCGCTGGGCTGCGATCGCATCTGGATCGCTAGCAAATGTCCCGGCTGCAACCGCCGCACAATCTACCACGGTAATTACAGCATCCACAGTGGCGGCGTTACGAATTTCTTGCCAACGAAAAGCCTTCACCAGGGGTTTTGGTAAGGCTAAACCAGAGGTTTCTATCAAAATGCAGTCGATGCTATCCCGCCGCTTAATTAACTCTTGCATCGTCGGGTAAAACTCTTCCTGCACGGTGCAGCATAAGCAGCCGTTGGTTAATTCAAAGATATTAGTGTCACCATTACCATCTTCGGGGCAAATTTGACAAGATTTTAACAATTCGCCATCAATACCAAGTTCGCCAAATTCATTGACTAAAACGGCAATGCGCCGTCCTTCGTTATTTTGTAGCAGGTGGCGAATTAGGCTGGTTTTTCCACTACCCAAGAAGCCTGTGATTACTGTGACAGGAATTTTCGTAGCCATATTTTTGCCTGATTTACTCAGTATGAGAAGTTTTACGGGTTACAAACTTAAATACTGAGATTAAGCTTGGTTTGAAGATTGACTTAGTTATTTTAAGCTGAAAGTCTATGGTAAGCCGGAAAATATTCCCGTTATTGTTGAGTTTAGGTTTGGCTTTAATTCCTGAAATCAGTGTGGCACAAACGGTAGAGGAGTTGGAACAAAAAGCAACATCTGCCGAATAAGTGAAAAATTATGAAGAACTCGCTAATATTTGGCGGAGTTTGATTGAAGGGGATGACAAATCAATAAATTTAGGGACTCCAATAAATAAATTATCCAATTTCACTGAGTCAAAATGATTTTTTCTCCCCCTGCCTCCCCTGCCCCCCCTGCCCCCCCTGCCCCCCCTGCCTCCCCTGCCCCCTGCCGTCAAAGCGATGGGATATTTTTTTATTTGGAAGTCTCTTATCAGGGGTAAAGCATTCTGGTAAATGTTAATTCTGAAAGCTTCACCCCAGTAGAAAATGCTGCAATTACAACCAAGGATGGCGCGGGGGATAGACACCGTTGAGGAAGTAGTTACCAACAGCATAGTATTTCCAACGCACGGGATCGTGGAGTGTGTGAGCGCGAGCATTTCGCCAGTGGCGATTGTAGTTGAATTCTTCTAATGTGGATTTAGTACCTGCTAGTTCAAACAGTTTGTTGGTAGCTAGTAGTGATGCTTCGGTGGCTAAGGCTTTGGCTTCGGCAACTGCAATTGATGCTTCAACTACCTTGGGTTCTTCTAAGCCTGACTCGTTGGCGATGTCGATAAATTCGCCTGCACGTCGCAGCAATGCTTCCGCAGCGTGAACTTGAATTTGGACATTGCCTAAGTTATAGAGCGTCAGGGGGTCTTCGTAGCCTTTTTCTAAATTGCTGTCAACCCAAGGACGAGTATGGTTGCGGACAAAGTAGATGGTGTCACGGACTGCGGCTTTAGCAATTCCCACGTCTACGGCGGCTTGGATGATTTGGGCGATCGCACCCATTGGTGTTGCCCTTTCAAAAGCCAAGTAGTGCGGAATCACGTGTTCTGCCTTAACTTTCACATTTTCAATAATCGTAGTGCCGCTAGCAGTGGTACGCTGTCCGAAGCTTGTCCAATCATCGAGTAGGGTTAATCCTTCGGCATCTCTTTCGACAAATGCCACCACTGTCTTACCATCTGGATTACTGGCAATCACGGGAACCCAATGTGCTAATAGTGCCCCAGCAGAGTAGTATTTACGTCCGTTGAGTACGAAGTCAGAGTTATCTGGTGTTAATTTTGTTTGGACATCAGTCACAGACTTAGTGCCAATTTCCGAGAAGGCGTTACCGAAGCGTTTTCCTTGGAGAACCAAATCAAAGAAGAACTTCTTCTGCTCATCTGTACCATCTAACCGGACTGCTTCCACCATGTAGAGGTGGTTTTGGGGAATTTGACCGAGGCTAGAGTCAGCTTCGGAGATGATTTTAACTACTTCTGCGAGGGTGGCATTCGATACAAAAGCACCGCCATACTCTTTCGGGACTGTAATTCCCCACAATCCGCTCTGGGAGAACTTTTCTACTTCCTCAGCAGGTAAACGTCGATTTTGGTCGCGTTCTGAGTCTCCCTTGGCAAACTCAGCTGCTAATTCGTGAGCGATCGCGATCGCTTCTTTGTCATCTTGAATAATATGCGCCTTCTGGTCAGCATCAATTACTGATGTCATAGTAAAACTCCTTGATTGTGATTGAGTGACTCATAATCGCCACTACTATGAGACAGCCTTTGGATTTTTCTTAGTGCCGTTCAGATATAGCTGTTATCTACAACAGCTTCAATCCACAAAACCCGCTCCTACAATGTTGCTGTTAATCTACACTCCAACCAACTCATCAGCTGTCCGAGGATTAGATTTAAGTTCGCGCACAATTGGTATTACTGTCTTACCAAATGCTGGAAGATCGTCTGTGTAGTGTAAGAAGCCACCAAGAATTAGATCGACTCCCGCTTCATGGAACTGGCGAATCTTTTCAGCTACTTGTTCAGCTGTGCCAATCAACCCCGATCGGAAACCATCGTTATACTGCACCAAGTCTTCAAAATTGGAATTTGCCCACATTCCCTGACGTTCACGAGTTGAAGCTCCCGCCTGTTTTACCGCTTCGCCAAATCCTTTTACCGCTTCCACATCAGCTTGGGCAATAATATCGTGCAATACTTCATGCGCTTCTGCTTCCGTATCTCGCACGATGATAAAGGAATTCAAACCAAACTTAATTGTGCGTCCTTCAAGACTCGCTAATTCAGACACCTCTGCAATCTGCTCTTTCACGCCTTCTATGGTATTGCCATTCATGAAATACCAATCAGAGACGCGGCCAGCCATCCGTCTGGCTGCTTTGGAGTTACCACCTTGGAATATCTCTGGGTGAGGATTCTGATTAATTGGTCTAGGCTTCACCCAACCGCCGTTAATGCGGTAAAAGTCGCCTTTAAAGTGAAACTCATCCTCAGTCCACAAACCCTTGAGAACGCGGATAAATTCCTCTGAACGACGATAGCGTTCGTCATGGTCTAACCAATGTTCACCATATATAGTGAATTCATCTTTGAACCAACCACTAACTACATTCAAAGCAAATCGGCCGTTAGAGAGAAAATCAATACTTGCACCCATTTTGGCAACTACTCCCGGATGCCACAATCCAGGGTGAACTGCTGCAATCAATTTCAATTTCTTGGTGACAGGAGCTAGAGCCGACACAGCTGTTAATGCCTCTAATTGGTACTCAGCGCCATAGCTAGCGATAAATCTGGCTTGTGCTAGAGCATATTCAAATCCAACTTCTTCAGCCGTCTGAGCTAGTTGAGCATTGTATTCATAAGTCCAATCTGTGCGTTGGGGAATTTTACTCACAACTAACCCCCCGCTAACGTTGGGAATCCAGTATGCGAACTTAATATCTACCATAATTGTGCGTTTGTATTGAAACTGCTTGGTTATTTTTCTCACTTTGCAAGTGATGTAACAAAGCCTAATTTGTCATCGCTAACAAATCAGCTAAAACTCGATCGGGCAAAATTTTAGTCAAAATCGAAAGCTTGAGAGCGGCTGGAAACTATTTAGAGTTTACAAGTAGACAATTTTCTGATGGTGGTAATATACTACAACTTTATCGTATTACCGTAGTTTTTAATTAATCGGACTCGATCGCGACAATTTTTTCGATGTCGTGACTCGATATACTTAAATTCCATTTCCGTATTCCAAAATGGAATACTGCCGACTTTTACTGAGTATTTTATTATTTGATATTTGCTGGTTATCAGCCTGATTCAGTCAGAACTCGACAAAGCATCGATACTGATAATATGTGGTAGTGTAAACTACTAAACTAAAAAATATTTCAAAATTTGCTTGGAATTTTCAATCCAGATACTTATAGCACAAGCCTTCGTGGTTAGGACATTAACAGATGATAAAACTTAGACACAACAAGACTTTTCACCCAATCCCCAGTCACCAGTCCCCAGTCCCTTGCTATATCTTCCCAATTCCCAATCCAATCAAAACTGAGGGGCAATCTCCCCATGCTTACTTTCACATCTCAAAAGCAGTCACAAGGCTATTGCCCCTAAATATTTTGAGCGTCGATCGCTCTTTCGCCAGAAACACCTATGAATTACCTTTCATCAGGCTATCTGAATTTATGACTCCACACACCAGACTCCGCAATCTCAACACGATTACTCAGCTGTGACGAGTTCAGTACTACCACGTGTACGACGCCGTGTAAGGCTATTATACAGCATCACACCGATCGACTTGATCAAATTACCTTCCAATTCCTGGAATAGCTTCATGTTCGTGCCAAAGGCGGCGTTAGCTTCATCAACGATGCGATCGGTTGCCGCCTCGTCAAGGGGTAATTCATCCAAAGTTTGCCGATATTTGGTTTTGAATGCCTTCTCATCAGGAATTTCTGGAAACTCATAAAAGGCTGTTCCTTGTCCATCAGACAAATTCATCGCTGTAACAGCAATATTTTTGAGAATTTGTCCCCCGGATAAGTCACCTATGTAACGAGTGTATGAATGGGCGATTAACAATTCCGGTTCTGTAGCAGATATTTCTCGGATGCGCTGTACATAAGCTTCACCTGCGGGAGATAGTTTGATTTGCTCTCTCCAGTTTGCACCAAAATAATAACTTAGGTCTTGCTCTAAGCTATGCTTGCGGTTTAGCTGAGGAAAGTTAATTTTAGAAACTATTGGGTGCTGACGGTGCTTTTCTATTTCCTCTTCCATCGCTGAGTAGACGAAGTAGAAGTTAGCAACAAGTTTCCGGTAAGAGTTTTTTTCCACTACTCCTTTTAAAAAGCACTTGACAAAACCAACATTTTCTGCCATTGTGTGGGCTTTCTTAGTGCCTACACGTAATTTGGTTGCTAAATTGCTGCTCATGCTAAATTTCTCAACTTTAAAAAGTTAACTGCCGGAGTTTTAATTCACTAACGGCTAAAAAAGCCATTAAAACGTTACCTTAAAACTATTTGATGAGAATTTATATTAAAATTTTTTAAGCTGCGGTGATTTTGTAGTTTTTTACACAGCGATAAGGCTAAGAAAACAGAATTTTAGATTTGAGGATTTTGATTTTTTGTTGTATTAGCTAAATCTTTTTCATTCTCAGCTTGGATAAAAAATTTTGCAATTTACCAGAAGTAATATTTATTACATATTAACTTGGTGATAGCATGATCGAGTGTGAACTAATACAGATAAAAATCAAAACGAAAGTTGTCGGCAGAAAAGGAATAATCAGCTAAGATGTGGAGACTTTACTAATAAAGTAAAAACCAATACTGACTTTATCAAAGATTTACAATCTTAGAAAGAAAAATTCAGTATTATTACGTAAAGGTGGCTCGATCTAAAATGAATTTATAAAGAGAAAAAGCATGTCAAAATTGCTGAATAAAGTCTTAAGTGCTATTTATTTTTCAGTGTGATTGTGTGGAGTGTTTAAAAATATGGTTTCATCTATAACTCGGACATCGGGCATTTCTGGAGGTTCTACTTCTGAAGTTGAGGGATTGGGCAAAGGGATTGAGAGCAGTTTTGGACTGAATTTAATCCCATTACCAGCAAATCCCTTATTTGGCACAGATGGGATTCGCGGACGAGTCGGAGAATTACTGAATGCGCCTCTAGCATTGCAAGTGGGTTTTTGGACGGGGATTGTTTTACGTAACCATGCTACTCAAGTAGGGCCAGTCATTCTCGGACAGGACTCTAGAAACTCCAGCGATATGCTGGCAATGGCTTTGAGTGCAGGGTTAACAGCAGCGGGGTTAGAGGTTTGGTATTTGGGATTATGTCCCACTCCTTGCGTTGCCTATCTCACCAGCATCAGTGATGCCATTGGCGGAGTGATGATTTCTGCCAGCCATAATCCTCCAGAAGACAATGGAATTAAGGTTTTTGCTGGCAATGGTGGGAAGTTGCCGCAAATCTTGCAGACAGAAATTGAAGCGGGACTGCGTGGCAAGATATCACCGATCGCGAGAGTCAGTAATTGCGGACGGCATTACTCACGTTTCGAGTTAGTGGAAGATTATAGCTCGGCGTTGAAAAAGCCCTTAAACGGTGTCTTGAATCTTCAGGGAATGAAGATTGTTTTAGACTTGGCGTGGGGAGCCGCAGTTGGGTTAGCACCATCAGTATTTACCCAAATGGGAGCGGAGGTAATCTGCTTGCATAACGAGGCAGATGGCGATCGCATTAATGTTAACTGTGGTTCCACGCACCTAGACATTCTGGCAGCAACGGTACAAGAACACAACGCCGATATCGGCTTTGGCTTCGATGGCGATGCCGATCGCGTCTTAGCAGTAGACAATACAGGCAGGCAAGTTAACGGCGATTACATTCTCTACCTGTGGGGACGACACTTACAACAAAACCAACAATTGCCAGACAACTTGATTGTATCTACAGTCATGGCCAACTTAGGCTTTGAAAAAGCTTGGCAGCAAATTGGTGGTAACTTAATTCGTACCGCAGTTGGCGACCAATACGTGCAAGCAGAAATGCAGCGCACTGGGGGAATGCTAGGTGGCGAACAATCAGGGCATATTCTTTGCCGTCACTATGCCGTGACTGGGGATGGCTTGTTAACCGCATTACACATAGCATCTTTGGTGAGAGAGGCGGGTGTTCCCTTGAGCGAATTAGTAGATCGAAGCTTCCAAACCTATCCACAATTGTTACGGAACGTGCGCGTTGTCGATCGCGATCGCCGTTTGGGATGGCAAGATTGCCAACCTGTGCAACAAGCGATCGCTCTTGCTGAAGCTGCAATGGGCGATTCCGGCAGAATTTTGGTTCGCGCCTCTGGCACAGAACCAGTGATCAGAGTAATGGTGGAAGCAGCCAATGCCGAACTCGCCAACTACTGGACAAATGAACTAGTTTCCCAAGTACAGCAGCATCTGATGGATTAAATTAGCTAATATCTCATCTCATCAAAAAAGCGCCAAGTTTGATCGCAGCTTCTACGAATTAACCACCCTTGATTATGTCTAGAAGCTGTGACATTTTGATTAGACTTCTTGGCATTTGTCGGGGAAAAGGGTAAATAAACTCAAAATCCTTTCCCTTTAACCTTTTTTTACTAAATAATTTTCCTTCAATGAACTCCTCCCCGATGTTCAGTTTTTACCCAGAGCGATCGCTCGTGCTGCACACACATCTTTGAAGTGGCCACAATCATCACAGGAATCCAATGCAGCATGTATAATGACCCTTGAATTGTTGCCCAAATCAAAGACCATCCTCGTAAATTTTGAAATTGGTAAAGTCCAGCAATAAAGGCAATTGTCAAAATGATGCTAAGTAGTGTCTGGAGGGGAAACAGAACTGGATGATGGCTATAAAAAATTGTCCAAAGTAAGTCGGGTATTAGTCCAATTGGTAGAAGAAATTGCAATATAAAAAATAATATTAAATCAATTTCTTTTGCCCAACCTAAAGTCAGAATTTGCGGAAAATAATCTAGATAACGCTGATAGCCACCTTCAGCCCAACGACAGCGTTGATTCCAAAGTTTTTCCCAAGTAGTTACACCTTCTTCCTGAATTGATGGAACTGTAACAAACTCAATTTCCGTACCTGCTAAATAGAGTTTGAAACAAAGATCCAAATCATCGGTGACAGTGTTCTCATTCCAACCTTGACACTTTTCTAACAATTCCCGACAAACTAACATTCCATTACCGCGCAGTTCAGACATTCCACCAATAGCAATGCGATGGGTTTGTAGAAAGCAATCACAATTCATTTCCATCTGCTGACAACAAGTTAAGAAATTGGTATTAGCATTAGAAATCGCTTTTCGCACTTGCACTGCACCGATCGCTTGCTGATGAAACAGAGGTACTGTTTGCTGGAGAAAATTGGCTTTTAACTGAGCATCCGCATCACAGACTAAGATAATCTCTCCTTGGGTAAAGGGAAACACCGCATTCAATGCGCCGGATTTACCACCTTTTGATTCCCGTCGATGAACTTGTAAAGCTGGAAATTGAGTTTGTAATTCTTTCAAAACCTGGGGGGTTTCGTCGGTACTACCGTCATCAACAACCCAGATATCTAGGGAGTCGCTGGGATAATTTAATTGGCATAAGCAGTAAACTAGATTAGCCAAGACTGGACTTTCATTTTTAGCCGGAACTAAAATCGAGACTGGCGGTAAATAAATTTCACTCTCTATCACCGCCGCCCCTGGTTTGGCTAACAGCATCCGTAACGTTTGCACAGTCAGGATTGCCGTTAATCCCAGCATCAACCATTGTGTTGGTGGTAGCCAGTGCAGCAAACTCACGCCACCCCAGACTAATAAAACTACTAGGGTTGCTTTGAGACGGCGATGAAAGCTAATATTTTTACTGGGTTGATAGGTACTTATTCCCACTTTATTTACTATGTCCTTTCGGTTCGCGGCTTAGTCCTGCGACGTAATAATAGCATCGTCACTGCTCCCAAAAGGAAACCGCTCACTCCTGCTACAACTGCTAGAATCCGCCCCAATGGGTTATTCAACAGAAAGAATTTTTACAAAGAAAGGCTGGAGGCAGTGTTTCGACACTTTGACAACCAGCCAGGCAAGATGCCTATCCCACAAGACTTAACTCCTGGTTTCGATATCGTATAACTGGCAGAGGGTGAGGAGTTTTTGTTTAAGGCGATCGCGCACATTCTCTGGTAATATCACTACACAATCTGGCGCATACTGCATAACTTCCCGTATAAACCAAAATGTACTAGATACTCGCCTAACAACTCGCCGGACTCGTGCTTTATCTGGTATCCACTCATTAATATTGTCTTCTGGTTTAGCTTGATAAGCAAAAGCCAAACCTGCAAATAGATGCATTTCCACTTCTATCTCAGCCAAATTAAATCGCCATTCACCAGAAATTGGCATGACAGCAGCTTCAGTAATCCTGTCTAATCGCAAACTCCAGTTGTGAACCAGTTCTGGTACATCAAAATTTCCTTCTGTCTCTTCACACCAGCAATCAAGATATTGCCGCTTTTCATGGGGTGTAACTTTGGCATAACGAACGGTAAAATTAAACACACGCTCTGCTGCATCTTGATAAGAAAGCTGAAATGGTTGTTCGCGTAAGATGTAGCGATCTATTTCTAAGCGCCAAGGTGGGGGTAAATTCTCTAAGAAACGTTCGATTTCGCCTCGCAACGGTAATGATAATTCGCTGCGTTCGAGAAGTAAGTTTGCAATGATTTGGGCTTGTTCAATTTGCCCGATGTCTGTCAACGCATTGATACAGCGATGTAATGCCCTGATGCGTGGTTCTTTCCAATCGTTATTGTTACCGATGAGTAACTTACGTTGAGCGATCGCTTCTATCAGTTTAGAGATATTCGGGCGATCGCCCCACATCATACCGAATTCTAAGGCGATCGCTTCTAGCTCCGCTTTATCACGTTCTGATATCGACAGTGTAATAGATTGACCTTTTCGACTCATATTTTATACGGACACTTTTATACGGATATATCTTGGCAACTTCTATTTTGCATGGCATTATAGGGAATAACAACGAGTTACGGACAGTTTTTAAGTAAAGTGAAAAACTCGCACCATTGGTGCGAGAAATAGCCTGGAGAGTTTTTATACCCATCTAAAAAACTGCAACCAATGGTTGCAGAAATTTGTGGGTGCTATTTAGCACATATATAAAACTGCCACCATTGGTGGCAGAAATTGATTAGATTTACTAAATCTGTCATTCTTTTTGCATAAAAGTTCCGATAAATCAAGCATTGACGTAGCAACTTAAAGGATATGTCTGAAAATTACAGCATAAATCTCAAACCTGTTTATTCTAAAACCGTTCCTACACCTGATGACGTGAAATTACCTAATAATTGGTCACTATCTTGGCATCAAGTGGCAACTCTGGAGGCATTACGCAATCCAAGTATTGAGGTAATTTTCAACACTGCAATGACTGGAGATGGTAAAAGCTTGGCTGCTTATTTACAGGCTATGACAAGTAGGACGCCGACTTTAGCAATGTATCCAACAAACGAGTTAGCAAGAGATCAAGAAAAACAGGTTCAAGGATACAAAGATATTTTTAAACCTCAGAAAGATCCGCAAATAAGACGATTAACAGCAGCTATTTTTGATGCGGGGAACTTTATTCAACGATTTGGTAGACTTGGCAGACATAAAGGTTTTGAAATTTATCAAGCTTACGCTTTAGTACCTAACTTTCTTGTTGCAAGGCTATTTGCAGATAAATCCCATCCTTTAGAAGATGGTGAAACTTATGACCGCATTAGTTTTAAAAATACCATTGATAAATTTTGGACATTTAAAAATCAGTTCGAGCGATATCCTCAGCGATGGGGTGGTATACAGTCAGCTTATATCTATTCAAAGCTGCAAGGAAACCATCACATGAAAGAGAAATATCCAGAGGTAGCTAAGAAATTTGGTATTAGTGTTCAAAATGCTTTAGGAATTAGCATTAAACAGATGAATGCACAGTTTTATCGCTGTCAGAGTGAAGGAAAAACAAAAATTATTGATGAGGCTAGAAGTTTTCGGGGAAGTAGTCAGTTAGATTGTGCAATTTATGACTTAACAAATCCAGATGAGCCAGAAACAGAAAGATTTAAAATGTATAATCTTCCTGGCATTCTCAATAACTTTATTTTCGAGTTATGGGATAAAAATAGCTTTATGGAAAAAGCCGATAAAGCTGGAGTAATTACTACTCGCTTTGATAAAGCTTTGTGTTATTTAAAGTTCAAAGGCTATCGGGATGTACGAGAAGATTGGCACTTCTATTATCCAGGGAATCTGAGAGAATTAGCTAAATCTGGTAAGGTGCAAGTTCTACCAGATAAACAACACGAACTACAAGGTTTAGAGATTTCGCAACGACACGGTTACGGTATCAACCAAATTAGTGATGCTGTGAGTAGACGTAAACTAGTGTGCTTCATTTCAGATCGCGATCGCAACTTTTTACGCGCCACTCTCGGATTACCTATGCATTTTCAAGCTTACCCTATCACAGATGAACCAGAGGATAGAAAGCCTCACTACACCATTATTTTTGGACAAGATGCGCTGTTGTTGGAAACCTTAACTTGGCATTGGAAGCCAAAAGACGATGAAGGATGGATATGTTAGAACTAGAGGCTATTAGAGGTGAAGCTACATGACTAACAATGATTTGCTTTCTCGCATTTCTATCGACCCGAATATTTGTTTTGGTAAACCGTGCATTCGCGGACATCGTATTTGGGTTTCTCTAATTTTGGATTATTTAGCTGGTGGTACAACAATTGAAGAAGTTCTTGAAGCTTATCCAAGCATAGAAAGAGAAGATATACTGGCTTGTATCGCCTACGGTGCAGAGATGGCGCGGGATGTTTTTGTGGAACTTCCTTTGACAAAAAAAAAGGAAGCAAGTGCGTGAAATTAAAGCTAGATGAAAATATCGACTTGCGCGTTGTAACTTTATTGCAATTAGCAGGACACGATGTTGCAACAGTACCAGGACAAGGCTTAAGTTCTGCACCCGATCCCGAAGTTATTGGGGTTTGTCGCCGTGAGGGTAGATGTTTAGTCACTTGCGATCGCGGCTTTGGAAATCGTCTGAAATATAATCCCAGAAAGCCGATTTGAGTTTTTTGTCATTTCGCAAAAAGAACTCAAACTAACAAAGTGGATTCGCTTGGGTAAATGGATGAGCAAGGCTGAAGTGATAGTAGAACAATTACCAAAACCTAAAATTGCTGAAGGTATATTCACTTGTACACATCCATTAAATCCATTAGATGTAATGTTCACTAATCAAGTGATGAGCTATGACGTTGTGAATATGCCTCCAGTTAGCTTAATTCAGAATGTCCAAATGCGAGGTCAATACTATCAATTTGATGGCATTCAAAGCTTAAAAATTCCAGTTCGGATGGAATATCGTTTTCGGAATTAATCACTTCCCAAAACCTTTACTATGCTTTTTAGTTTTTCGAGGTTCTATTGTCATTAACTCTGCTTTAAAATCTCTGGAATCTTGCAACATTAACTTACGTATTCGCTGGCGTTGGTAAGCTTGCACTTCAGCAGCTAGAGGATGATTAGGATCAATCTTTAGATGAGTAATAGAAGAAACATATTTTTCTGTACTATCGGGATTATTTGGCTCTTTTAGTCCGCACATAATCCCGCCTTCATCTCCTGAATAGCCAACGAAATCAATTTCAAATTCTCTGTCTGGATCGGCGTTTACTCCTTTTTGCTTTAATGTCTTCAAAAACTCCTTACCTGCTCGTGCTTTAATTGGTAAGTTCTCTTTCAGTTTTTCAGTTAGTGCCTTTGCTGCATTGTAATTATCAATTCTCATTGGTCTTTATCCATACGTAGTTTTTCTCACTTAAAAGAATACTACTATCATTACTCGATAGTGTTTAAAATTTTAGATACCACATTCAGCGATCGCTCCCCACCCGTGAAACACTATCAACAACAAACCAACGCCTTCCCCAGCGATTACCTCAACAACTTGTGGGGAGAAATCCAAGCTTGTCCTTACTTTGCTATCAACAACCTCAACCGCGATTTTGTCGCCACGAAAGGATTTTCTGTAGTATTTCAGCGTTCTGGATTAGCAAAAGTAGAACAGCAGTTTCCCTACTTCAAGCCTTACCTCGATTTGGCTCTCCAACCAAGTTGTAATGCTTTTTACCTCAATCCTTTACAACTCAAAGAAGGCTCCCGCGTCGATCCGCATATCGATCGCTCCCTGCGTTCCTACTCCAAAACCATTGAACCGCCTGCGGTTGTTAGTGTTCTCTATGTGCGCGTACCTGCGGATATGGAAGGGGGAGAACTGGTATTGCGATCGCACAAACGCCAACTTGGGCAAGTTAAGCCCCAATTCAATACTTTAGTTTATTTTCAAGGTGATTTAACTCATTCGGTTAACGCTGTCAAAACCCCAGGAAATCGCTTAAGTCTCGTTTGTGAGCAGTATAGTTTGAGTGATGCTGAACTCCAGGAAATCCCTGAGTTTACTGTAGAGTCAAGAAGCACTCAGTCTACAACTAAAAAAAGAAAGTATGCCTCATAGTTTAGTGTTGAATTTGCTACCTCAATCGCCCATTCCACCACAGTATCTCACAGGTAGACATCTGCACGCTCTATTTTTAACCCTTGTTAGTTCTGTAGATAAAGAATTAGGCGATCGCTTGCACGATTCCACCGCAGATAAAGCCTTTACCCTTTCTCCCCTGCAAACTAACTCCCCCCTTTTGAAGGCTTGTCATTACCAACATCTTTTAAACTGACTGGGTGATAAAATCAGCAGCC
>NZ_JAVRCK010000071.1:0-45908 GCF_034530815.1 Nostoc sp. DedSLP03 | reverse complement strand
CTGACTCTATTACATCCCTACCTCACTTTAAAAGATGTTGGTAATGACAAGCCTTGTAAAGGGGGGAAACAAGAAAAATCCGGTTCCCTCCCCTTTGCAAGCGATGCCCTGAGCTTGTCGAAGGGGGGAGGGTTAGGGAGGGGTAAAACTTACGCTTCAAGTCAGTTTACCGAATAATTTCTTTAACAACGCCAACAAAGCGTTCCATGTCGGCTTGGGTAATAGCTCCCATTGTCGAGACTCGGAAGATAGATTGAGCTAAATTTCCCTGTCCAGAATAAATGATATAATCTCGTGCTTTCAGTTGGTCGTGAAATTCTTCATAGCTGAAACCGTCTGGCAAGTAGTAGGCATTCAAGACAACGGATGAACTGCCAAGAGGAAGTAGGGGTTTAATTCCGATTGAGGCTAACCCGTCTCTAACTAAACTGGCAAGTTGGTTGTAATATTTGTGTCTAGCACGCCAACCTCCTGCTTCTGCCATTTCTTGCAAAGCTTCTGTTAAAGCATAAAATGTCTGTACTGATTGCGTAAAAGGTGTGCCGCCTCGTTCTTGCTGCTGGTAATAGGTTGCTAAATCTAAATATAAAGTGCGGGGGATGGTGTCTACTGATGGCAGTGCATCCCGTTGCAGGATGACAAAAGACGTTCCAGGCACACCATGCAGACATTTATTCGCTGTCGCAGCGCAAGCAGTGATTCCCCAATCTGCAAAATTTATTTCCTCAGCACCAAAGCTGCTGACTGCATCTACTAATAATTTGATACCGCGTTCTTGGCAAATTGGCGCAAGTTCCGCTAAATTATTGAGCCGACCGGTAGTAGTTTCGTGATGGACGACAGCAAGGTGGGTGATATCGGCGTTTTCATCTAGGAGTTTGACTAAAGCTTTGATATCGATTTCGGCATCCCAAGGATGGGAAAGTGTGATGTAATCAATGCCGTGAATTTTGGCGATTTTGGATAGTCGTTCGCCATATACACCGTTTTCAATTACTAGTAATTTCCCGTTTGTGGGTACTAAACTGCTAATCATCGCTTCCATCGCTGCGGTACCAGAACCCGTCAGGAGAACTGCTGCCCAGCGATCGCTCCCAAGCCCATAAACTTGAAGTAATTGTTCGCGGATTCTGCTTTGAAGTTGCGAAAATTCTACTTCACGGTGGCATAAATCGGGACTTAATAAGGCGTTTCGGACGCGATCGCTCAAATTAACGGGGCCGGGATTTAGTAAAATCATTTTGTCATTTGTCATTTGTCATTTGTCATTTGTCATTGGTAATTTGTCATTGGTAATTTGTCATTGGTCATTGGTCATTAATAAATTAAAAGTTTGTATTTTAAATTTATTAATTACGAATTACGAATTACGAATTACGAATTACCAATGTGTTTCATAAAGCGTTGTAAAACTGCTTCCGGGGTGAGGTTGGGTCTGGGTAGTTTTTCTAAAGTTCCGGGACGGATTTTTAAATGAGCGAATTTAGGTCTGGTGTTAGCATCTGCGGTAAATAAGGTATCTAAAAGGGCGGGGTCATCTCCGGCTAATGTCACGCCGTAACCGCACGCTTCCGCAATTTTGGCAAAGGAAATACCCGCCGAAACAGTGGCTTGTGCGCCTGTGGAATCGTGGACTTCATTATCTAACAGAATATGGGTCAAGTTCGCACCGCCATAAGTGCCGATGGTCGCAAAATTACCCATCCGCATTAATGCTGCCCCATCGCCATCAATTACTACTACCTTGAGGTCTTTCCGCGCTAAGGATAATCCCAATGCCATTGAGGAAGCGCAGCCCATCGAGCCGACCATATAAAGATGATTGGCGCTGTCTTTACTAGCAAAGAGTTCCCGTCCCGTGTATCCGGTGGTGGCAATTATTACAGTATTTTCTGGATCGGTAAGTTCCACAATCCGAGCTAATGCTTCGTTGCGAGAAATGCGTTGTTCTTTGTTGTCCCGAAAAAAGCTTTGCTGAAGATGAGCGCTATGATTATTTTCTCGTTCGGGGATAGAAGAACGGGTGAGTGCGTGGGGGGCGATCGCTCCTTTACGCATAATTAAAGCATAAGGACAGCGTTCTTGTTGCATATAGGCTGTGGCTCTTTGCAGAACGGGTTCTATTTGTGCTGCATCTGTGGGAAAATATTCCCAAGGTATAGTCATTGTTTGCAGCAATTTCTCTGTGATTTGCCCCATTAATTGATGTTGTGGTTCATCTTGCAACAAGCGATCGCCTCTTAAAGTACAAATCAGCAGCAGTGGAATCCGAAAGATATAAGTGAGGGAGGTTAGCGGGTTAACTGCATTCCCCAAACCAGAGTTTTGCATCATCACTACAGCTGGTTTACCAGCAATTGCGGCTCCAGCTGCGATCGCTACAGCATCTCCCTCATTGGCTGCGGAGATATATTTAAGTTGAACGTCATTTATGACGTAGTTAATAAAAGGCGTGAGAAAAGAACAGGGTACGCCAGTGTACCACCCAAAGCCAAGATTACGCGCAGCTTCTACAAATTCTTCTGCTTGGATCATAATTAAAAATTTACAGCAATTTTCAGGTCAAAGATCAATTTTATTTTTGTAACCCTTTCTTACCAAAGTCTCAAACCTTGCATGACCGCTGGTGACAGGCTCGCTACTTTTGGGACTATTTTCATTAGAATTCTGATTAACATTAATTTGCATCTGCAATAAGTAATTCCCTGTTGCACTTAGATAAAAAATGATTTGTAGAAATATTAAACAATTTTGAACTTTATTATTTGGCTTTTGAGTTTGATTATTCATAATAACTCCGAGGGAATTCACCTTTCTACGATAATAAACGACTTTAGTTTAAAAAGGTTTAAATGAGAATCAACTTTGCTCAAAAATAAGAGATTACTTTTTTTCAAGTAACTTTGTAATTTCCTCAATATCATTAAGAGAATTACTTAAGTGTAAATCAATAGCGTTACTTAATCTTTCTTGGTTTAGATCAAGTATGGCTTGAAAAATTTCCAAATGAATTACATTTTGTCCAATTGTTATATTAAATTTTAGTTGAGGAATCCAAATTTTGAAAAAATCCATATAATCTTGTCTATATCGTTCTACTAACCTTCTTGCATATTCATTAGGATGAGCATTCATAATACACGTGTGAAGATACTCGTCCAAAACAATCATTAATGAATTATCTTTTTCCTGATATGCTTTTTTATATAAATAAAAAACCTCTTTAAAACTAATTAAATCTTTTTCTTGTAATACTTTTAAAAAGTATTTTGTAGCTTCTTTTTCATACTTAAATCTTACTTTTAATCGCTGCTCAAATTGTCCAATAGAATACTGTGGAAAGTATTCAAGCAAAGGATTAGATAAAGTTTTGGCAAATGCTTCTCGAAAATTTTGATTAGGAGAAGTTTCTCCCGTTTCAATTGCTACTATAGTTCTTCGACAGGTATGACACTTTTCAGCTAACCTATCTTGTGACCAAATTATATTATTTCGTGAGTTTTTCAATATGCGCCCATAGGCTAGCTTTGTTAGCTTATCTTGTATTAAACCATCCATAATTATCCTAGTTCGTTTAAAAGCTTAATTATTTTTCAGTCTATCAAAATAAAATAGTAAATTTAGCGCATGTTTTCTGCTCATTGATAGACGAACATTGGGTATGGTATTAGAGAAGAAAGATTATTATTTGAGCTTTAAAACTCAAAACTTCAGCTTCAGAACTCGGAATTTCAATCTGACAATTCCCCATGCCCAATGCCCAATGCCCCACTTTTATTGTTTTAATTGAAAAGCAAGGTCAAGATCGTCCAAAGAATTAACATCTAACCAGTTACCGCGAATATAAAGCACCTTGATCGGTTTGCCTTGCTCGATTAAATAATTGCATAATTCTGGCAAACCCAGACTATTGAATTCCGGTCGTTTTTGCAACTCATTAAGTGCTTCACTAACCCATTGTCTACCTTGACTCCGCAAGCGCAACATCCCAATCCAGCGACCGCTAGACTTTCCTAATTGCGTTTGTGTTGTTTTAGAAACGTTCAACAGGTTGACATCCTGTCCAAACAGAGAAAGATCGTCTGGAATTGAGCAATAAGCGTAGTCAGGTGAACCGCTAACAGACTTGTTGTTGGCTACAGAATCAACTACAGCCACAATTTCTCCCGGACATTCTAATAAATCTCGCAGGATGTAGCTTCTAAATAGTAAATCGCCGTAAAGCACCAGCATTTCTTCGCCAAAACTAGCTTGAGCTACGGCTAAGGATGCTAATTCTCCCGTTGTTTCATAATCTGGGTTGCGGATGACTTTAGTCCCCGGAACATTGATGGTTTCTGCTTTGTAACCGGCGACAACAGTAATATCATTGATAGCAAGTTTCTTGAATTTGTCTACCAACAACCTGAGTAGAGGTTTACCTCCAAGAGGTAACATTACTTTTGGTTTATCTTGCGTCAATCCGGCTAATTCTTGGCCTCTGCTAGCAGCCAGAACGATCGCTTGGGTATGTTGTCGTCCGTTGTTAAAGTAGCGTTTTTCAGCTTCTTGGAGTTCATCCGCCCCCTGTAGCCGGAAGATTTCTTTGACGGGAGCAATATCATCTTCAATGTTGATTAAAGTTTCGCTGGCTTTCACTTCGCGGGCGATCGCTTGCATACTAGCAACAGCAGATCGAATCAGATGGTTTGCCCAGATGACCAAATTAACTTCCGCTTTCCGAAAAACATCAGTAGGAGTGCTGTAATATTTGGTCGGTATAAAAACCAATGGGGAACGACCCGCCCATTCTTTAGCAAAGGCTAGCACTTGATCGGGGCGCGATGACTTACTGTGAATTAAAATCGCGTTTGCTCCGGCGGCGTGGTAAGCTTCAGCTCGGCGCAGCGCCTCCGAAAGATCCCAGCCGGCGATCAAAGCTTCGAGTCGGGCGACAATGCAAAAATCTGCATCTGTTTGACTATCTTTACCCGCCTTAATTTTGCCGCAGAATTCATCAATTTCAGCCAAAGGTTGGCGACTACCGTTGATAAAGCTATTGGTTTTGGGAAAAAGCTTATCTTCAATACAGACTCCAGCGATTCCTCGCTGTTCTAACTTTTTAACTAGGCGACGCATATTATTAAAGTTGCCATAACCTGTATCGCCGTCTAATAAAATCGGGATGCTGGTGACATCAGACATGAACTCTAGCATTTCTACAACTTGAGTCCAACTGGCTTCATTATTATCTCGAACGCCATACTGAGCCGAAAGGGCTAATCCACTCGCCCAAATTCCTTTAAATCCAGCCTCTTCCACAATCCGGGCGCTAATCCCATTGTGAGCTTCCATAATGAAGTCGAGTTGAGGCGATTCTAGTAATAACCGTAATTGGGCACACTTATTTAATTTTGCAGAGGTATCATTGGGTGCAAATATTTGATGCATTTATTCTGCTTTTTTCAACCTATAGTAATAATTAAAGAAGAATTCAGAATTCAGAATTCAGAATTCAGAATTCAGAATTCTGAATCAATTAGTGGGAGATTCAAAACCGCCACTATGTTTTTGACGACTAAATCGGATATTTAATGGGTATTTTCAACCCCTTGATTTACCTGCTACTAGCAAATAATTCATACTGACTTCTGAATTCTGACTCCTGACTTCTGAATTCTTTCAAAGATATTTTCAGACATGTTCTGCGACTTCTATCTGAGGTAAAATCTCGTTTTGGGCGCGTTGAATATCCTGGGGAAAATCGATTTCGAGCCAAGGTAATCCAGTGATGTCTTCGTAGCCAAATGTTTCTGGAGTTTCTAAGAGCAGATCCCGAATTACTTCTTCATAAGGTTCATTATCCCGTCCGTCTGCAACATATTGTTCTGTGCGAATCGCAAGACGGCGAGCAACAGCACTTTCAAAACGAAAGAATCCCACCGACTCACCTGCAAAATCGTAAGCTAAACCAGGAGTTACTTGTTTACGAAACTCCACTAGATAATTATCTCTGACGCAAAGCTTCACGGGTTCATCTCCCGGTTCAAAATCTCGATCTAATAAAAAGCTGTTGGGGAGATTTGTCTTTACCAATCGTTCGATGATGCGGCGATCGCACAATACATCTGCATCCATTAATAATATGTCATCGCCAGCAACTAAATGCTGACGTACAGTCCAAAGGCTGATTACACTGCCTTTGGTGTAGTCAGGATTATAAATTGTACTGACCCAATTCTCGGCTCCTAATGCTTTGATTTCATCCTGAATTCTTTCTGCTTGATAACCTACAGCAATCACTACTTCATCAATTTGGTAATGACGAAGATAGTTAAAATGGCGCTCTAGTAGAGATTTGCCGTTAAAATTCAGTAAGCATTTGGGTTGGATTTGCCCATCTTTACCTAAGCGTCGTCCAACGCCAGCAGCTAAGATAATTGCCTTCATCGTCAAATCACCAACAGTAGCTTAGACACCAGTAAATCTGGAAATTTTCCCAGTATTTTATAATGACTGTTTTTTGCTCAAGACAATATTTGTTAATTAATTCTTAACATAGAGGAGGCAGGAGGTAGGAGGCAGGTAGTCACTGAGCGTCCTGCCCTGAGCGGAGCCGAAGGGAGTCGAAGTGAGGCAGAAGGGAAAATGGTAGTGCTAAGTGCGAAACACCTGGCGAAAACCAAAATAGGCGATCGCATCTTTCATATTCGAGACAAAACGTTTTAGCATACCCATACGGGTGTCGGTGACGTACTCCAAAGTTAAGACAATGCGCTGTTCGTTGTCACCCAAAGGAGTAACTCTGTGGTAAAGTTTGTCACCATTGAATAAGACTAGAGTACCAGGGGTTATGGAGAGCGATCGCGTTTGTGTCTCCCGTTCTGGAATATCTTTGTAGAGTTTATATTCCAGCTTACTGGATGAATTATCAACTAAACCAAGCAACACTGTATAGCGTTTCCCGTGATAGTAAGAAGTATCGTAATGATACTGGATATGATCTCCAGGCTCAGTATAATAGTACAGCGCGTAAGTATGGGGATCGGAATCAGGACAGGGAAAGAGTTTTTCTGCCGTAATTTTGTTCAGAAACTCGAAAAAGGCACTGAGTTGATAAAACTCTCCGAAAATCGGAGCAAAGCTATCCAAGCTATAGCGGCTGATACTACCGCCCTTTTTATGATTGGGAATATAGTTGCGGTTGATAGCAGGTTGCAAAGACGGCAACAGCGCCAAAAACTGCTCAATAATGGAGTTAGGGACAAAGTTCTCCACTACCAAAAATTCATTTTGAGCTTGAAACTCAGCTTGAAGTTTCTGGTAATCAACGGCTGCTATAGCTTTATCAATTTCAGTTTGAAGCTCCATTGATGTCCATTGATAATTATTTATTTATTCTCTCACTGCTTCCTTATCTAGTTTGATTCCGGCTGCGGGAGTGTCCAAAATTGCCAAATTACCCATATAGCAAAGGTTGGCGCTCCAATTGTCGCTGCCATTAATAACGGCTCTAGTCCATTCAGTAAGGGAACTATGGGAAACAAATATAGCACGTCTTCAATGTCAAAGCCGGCGAAATTTGGTTGACGGCTGGCGTCTTTACCTAAACGTTGTTCCATTTGGTTTCGCAAATGAAAGATGCAAGCAACAGACACGCCAGATACTATCCCCATCACCAACGCCCACCAACCAAATGTTCCCTCCCTCAGACCATATCCCATACACACAAACAATAGAATATGGATGATAGCGTCACTAGCAAGGTCATATTGATGTCCCCATTTGCTACTTTTCCCACTCAAACGAGCTAATTCACCATCTGTATGATCGAGAAAATTAGATAAAGCAAATAGCCATGCCCCAATATTAACCCAAATGGTATCGCCAACTGCGAGGGCGACAGCCGCCGCCAACCCTGTCAAAAGTCGCACTGTTGTAAGATGATTGGGATTTACCCAACTGTCTTTTAGAGGTTTAATTAGCCAGTAAGCAAGTTGAGCATCCCAAGGCTTTGCGATCATAGATGAACTTAAAAAAGAAAGTTAAAACAGGAGTCAGAATTCAGGAGTCAGAATTCAGAATACTCCACCCGTGAAGGGATGGAGTATCAACTCTTGAAAAATATTTTATTTTAATTTTATTTTGCCCACAAGCAGCAATGTTTTCAAGCAATATTCATTACCCAGTCGTACAAAATTCAATTCTGAATTCTGACTTCTAAGTTCTGAATTCTTCTTATTAGGCATTCCCATGCAGAGCATGGGAACGAGAAAAAAGCACATCACACTGATTTAAAATTCACAATCCGAGCGAAACTCTCAGGTTCTAGACTTGCTCCTCCCACGAGGACACCATCAATTTCTGGTTGAGCCATAATCTCATCAATATTATTCGGCTTGACTGAGCCGCCATATTGAATTGGTACATTCGGATTAGTCAACTGACTACGAATTAAGCCAATTATTCGATTAGCTTCCTCTACTTCACAAGTGTCGCCAGTGCCAATCGCCCAAATCGGTTCGTAAGCAATCACCAAATTATCTTGATTGATATCTACCAAGGCTTTGTCGAGTTGGAGAGTAATCAGTGATTCAGTTTCTCCCGCATCTCGTTGTTGTTTACTTTCGCCAACACAGAGAATTGGAGTCAAACCAAACCTTTGAGCAGTTCGGAGGCGCAGATTAACGGTGGCGTCCGTTTCTCCAAAATATTGCCGTCGTTCGCTATGACCGACAATCACAAAGCGCACACCACTTTCTGCCAGCATTGGGCCAGAAATCTCACCCGTATAGGCTCCATATTCTTCCCAATGGATATTTTGTGCCCCCAGTTGGATAAGGCTGCCGTGCAAGGTCTTGGACAAAACGTTTAAATCAGTGAAAGGAGGACACAATATCACTTCTCGCCCTTGGGGGGTTTCCTCTAAGTGGGGCAGAAATCCTTGTAAAAACTCTTGGGTTTCTGCCTGGGTTTTGAACATTTTCCAGTTGCCGGCAATAACGATTTTCCGCACAGGTAATTTAGTCAAGATCCTAACGCGTTATATTTAGATGCATTTTTCAGTTTATGACGTTTTGTTAGTCATTATTCACTAGGAATTGGGAATTGGGCATTGGGCATGGGGCATTGAGAATGGGGAAAGGGAAAGGGGAAAAGGGTAAGGGGAAAAGAGGAAAGATTAAATTTATTCCTTTTCCCTTTAACCTTTAACCTTTTCCCCTGCTCCCCCTGCCTCCTCTGCTCCCTTTGTCTTATCTAGCCAAACCCCTCCTAAAAATAACTAGGATAGTAAATGAACTGTATCTAAAATCTAAAATTTAAAATCTAAAATCTAAAATCTAAAATCTAAAATTAATATGACTTCGAGATTGCCCGTGCCTGAACCTCATCAAAACGATTCCGCTAATACTGACGCAAATTCTCTCAGCTGGGAGGAAGAATTGGATAGTGCTATTTTCAGTTTTGAAGACATTCAGACGGAACTGAACTATAAACAAGCACAAACAGCGTTGCGAAACTTGGTAGCCAATCTCGATCTTACTCCCCAGGAAAAAACCGGATTGGAGGCAGAAATTGCTGATTTGGAAACCATGCTAGGGAAGTTAGACCGCATGGTGGTGCAGATTGCGACTTTTGGCATGGTGGGACGTGGTAAGTCTTCGCTACTAAATGCTTTGGTTGGGCAAACGGTATTTGAAACTGGGCCGCTGCACGGTGTCACCCGTACTGCACAAACAGTTAATTGGAGTATTAGCGAGGAGATGATTGGGGAAACTGAACGTGCTTTGCGTGTGACTCTTCCTGGTATAGGTCAATCCCAGGTGGAATTAATTGATACTCCTGGGTTAGATGAAGTAGATGGTGCAACCCGCGCCGCCTTAGCTGAACAAATTGCAAAACTTGCAGATTTGATTCTGTTTGTGATCTCTGGCGATATGACAAAACTGGAATACATAGCCCTTTCTCAGTTGCGGGAAGCAGGTAAACCAATCGTTTTGGTGTTTAACAAAGTAGACCAGTATCCAGAAGCAGACCGGATGGCAATTTATCACAAAATCCGGGATGAAAGGGTGCGGGAATTACTCACACCTTTGGAAATTGTTATGGCTGCGGCATCGCCATTGGTGAAGACGGCGATTCGTCGCCCTGATGGTACAAGGGGCATACAGTTGCGTACAGGGAATGCCCAAGTCGAGGAACTGAAGCTGAAAATATTGGAAATTCTGCATCGTGAAGGTAAAGCCTTGGTTGCCCTTAATACCATGCTTTATGCCGACATTGTAAATGAGCAATTGGTTGAGCGAAAACTGATGATTCGGGAACAGAATGCCAATCAGTTGATTTGGAAAGCTGTGATGACTAAAGCATTAGCGATCGCACTCAATCCTGTAACTGTGGTAGATATTCTCAGTAGTGTGGTAATTGATATTGCTCTAATTTTGGGTTTATCTAAACTCTACGGCTTCTCTATGACCGAAGCTGGCGCTGTACAATTGCTACAAAAAATCGCCCTGAGTATGGGCGGTATCGGTGCTAGTGAGTTGTTAGCAAATTTAGGCTTAAGCGGATTAAAAACTTTACTTGGAATTTCGGCAACCGCTACGGGTGGTATTGCGCTAGGTCCTTATATATCGGTGGCGATTACCCAAGGAGGAGTCGCTGGTGTTTCTTCTTACGGTATTGGACAAGTTACCAAAGTTTATTTAGCCAATGGCGCAACTTGGGGGCCTGATGGGCCGAAAGCAGTGATTAATCGGATTTTGACAAATTTGGATGAGACTTCAATTCTTAACCGGATTAAAGATGAATTACTCCAGAAAGTAAAACTCAAAAAGTGATGTATAAATTAGGTTTGGTCAACCATATTTATCCTTAGCTTGACTTTATCCATTTTTTTCACAACGCGATACTCCTGCGGAGTCGTTGCACGAACGCTTAAGCTGAAACCTTTTTAGGACAGTAGTTTTACTTTTTTCACTTCATTGATAATCTGTGACGTGGAAAAAGTATTTGCCAAAAAGCTAAAGTTTTTGCCGCATAAAGAAAGCGAGTTCTTAATTTTGGATAAAGTCGAGCTTAGAGGATGTTTGAAAAGTAGTCAAACGCCGAAATCGATTGCGAAATCTAATTGGTAAATGTACAGGTGCGCTACCAACTGCACTATAAACCCTTAAAATAAATCTTATATAATCGCTTAATTATTATTACTTTGTCAAGCTTTCTAGAAACTAAATTTTAAATATCCCCTTTCGCATTCAGCACTCTCTAGGATACTTGCAACAAATAGGTCATACAATGACCCATCAAAAAGTAAACTACTAACATGGCAGCAGCAGCAAGAGCAACCAAGGTACCAGCTAACATCAGAGAAAATTCTTTACTCTCGTAGGCTTTTTCCATTAAGTGCAGCGACCACGCTACCAGGGCAACATCAAAAAGTAAAATAGGAAGCAACATATTTCTTAATATTTGTTAATACTTGTAAAATAATATTAACACCCTTTTCAGGAAGTGTGTCTAACCTTAGATAGATGTCATTAAATGAGAAATGGTGGATCAACAGAATGTTCTGACTGGCACATTGCGATCGCGCAAGTAACTTTTAATTTCTGCTACGCTTAATTGTCCGTAATGTAACAGTGACGCGAGTAATGCGGCTTCAGCCTTGCCTTCAGTAAGGGCAGTGTAGATATGTTCACAGTTACCTGCACCACCAGAAGCAATAACTGGAATTTCTACAGCATTAGCAATCGCCCGTGTAATCTCAATGTCATACCCAGCTTGGGTTCCATCAGCATCCATACTTGTGACTAGCAGTTCTCCGGCCCCCCGTTTTTCAACTTCCTGTGCCCACAATAGGGCATCTAAGCCTGTATTTTCTCTGCCACCCCGCACATACACATCCCAACCTGGATTCTCCGGGTTATTTCTGCGTCTGGCATCAATAGCAACAACTATGCACTGATTACCAAAGCGATCGCTTGCCCGATTAATCAAGTCTGGTTCCCGCACTGCCGCAGAATTAATACTAACCTTATCTGCGCCCGCCCGTAACAAAGCTTTAACATTTTCTAAGGATTGAATGCCACCACCTACAGTCAATGGAATAAAGACCTGTTCAGCAGTGCGGTAGACCACATCTAAAATTGTAGCTCGGTCTTCATGAGTAGCTGTAATATCCAGAAATACTAACTCATCAGCACCGGCTTCGTTGTAAACCTTGGCCAGCTCTACCGGATCGCCTGCATCTTGGAGATTAACAAAGTTAACTCCTTTTACAACCCGTCCCGCCTTCACATCTAAGCACGGTAAGATTCTTTTAGATAACATAATAACTTTTGTACTTCTGGGTAATTAGCCGGAATTTAAATTTTAAATTGGCGCGGGTATTCTCAAACGAAAATTTTCACGGGCATGGGGCATGGAAAAGAGACAAGGTAGACAAGGAAGAGGGGGAAGACTTGGGAGAGATTTGTTCAATAATTTCCCCTTGTCCTCCTTGTCCCCTTGTTGCCTGCTCCCCCTGCCTCCCCTGCCTCCTCTGCTCCCCCTGCCTCCCCTGCTCCCCTGCTCCCCACTCCCTAGTCCCTTAAAAGTAGATAGCTGAATTATGGCGATAATCTCATCGAAAAAACAGCCTCCAGAACCCAACGGCGAACCAAAGCAGCGTCGAGAGTCGGCGAAAGCACCATCCACAGAAAATATTTTGCAGCCTGAAGCTGCTATTGATGAGCAAGAACAGCAAGAAGAAGGTATTCGACCACACCGCTTTGCTGATTACATTGGGCAAAAAGACTTAAAGGATGTGCTAGATATTGCCATTAAAGCAGCTAAATCTCGTGGTGAGGTACTGGATCACTTGCTGCTGTATGGGCCGCCGGGATTGGGCAAAACCACAATGGCAATGATTTTAGCATCGGAAATGGGGGTAAATTACAAAATTACCAGTGCGCCAGCCTTAGAACGTCCACGAGATATTGTTGGGCTACTAGTGAACCTCAAGCCAGGGGATATCTTATTTGTAGATGAAATTCATCGCCTCTCGCGGATGACGGAGGAAATTCTCTATCCAGCAATGGAAGATTATCGCTTAGATATTACCATTGGTAAGGGTTCCAGCGCTCGGATCAGAAGCTTGCCGCTGTCAAAATTTACCTTAGTAGGGGCTACAACCCGTGTGGGTGCTTTAACTTCACCACTGCGCGATCGCTTTGGTTTAATTCAAAAACTGCGATTTTATGAAGTTGACGAACTGACTCAAATTGTACTGCGAACCGCTCAATTACTCAAAACCCCTATTACAGAAGATGGAGCCACAGAAATTGCCCGTCGTTCGCGCGGAACACCACGTATTGCTAATAGATTACTTAAACGAGTCCGTGATTATGCTGAAGTAAAAGAATCTGGGGATATTGATGAAAGCATTGCATCTGAAGCATTGCAACTATTCCAAGTAGATCCTTGCGGTTTAGATTGGACAGACCGCCAAATGCTGAGTGTGATAATTGAACAATTTAATGGCGGCCCAGTGGGGTTAGAAACAATGGCAGCAGCCACAGGTGAAGATACCCAAACAATTGAAGAGGTGTACGAACCTTACCTGATGCAAATTGGGTATTTAACTAGAACTCATCGCGGCAGAATGGCGACAAAGGCAGCATATAAGCATTTGGGATTTACGCCGCCTAATGAACAGTTGTCATTATTGTAATTATGGGAAATTGGGCATGGGGCATTGATATTTGTAAATGAGCCTTTGAACTCCATTAATGAGCCTTTGAACTCCTTTAAAGAGTCTTTGAACTTCATTAATGAGCCTTTGAACTCCATTAATGAGCCTTTGAACTTCATTAATGAGCCTTTGAACTTCTTTAAAGAGTCTTTGAACTCCATTAATGAGCCTTTGAACTCCATTCCTCTGCCCCATACTCAATGACAAATGACAAATGACAAATGACAAATGACAAATTAGGTAAACCTAAATGATTAAGTTGATTAGTATTTTTCTCAGTCTGTTACTTGTGTTTGGCTGGGCTACTCCAGTTATGGCACAATCTCAACCGCCCATTACTCAAGAACAGTTAAAACAAGGTGATGAGTGGGCAAATCAAGCGTTTCTAGCGACGAATCAAGGTGATTTTGCGACGGCTGAAACTTACTGGACAAAGATTATTGAGCAATTTCCCACTAATGCCGGGGCGTGGAGTAATCGGGGAAATTCGCGGGTGAGTCAGAATAAGTTACAAGAGGCGCTGGCAGATTACAACAAAGCGATAGAATTAGCACCAAATGTTACCGATCCATATTTGAATCGGGGCGCGGCGTTGGAAGGGATGGGAAAATGGAAAGATGCGATCGCAGATTATAATCATGTCTTAGAACTCGATCCTAACGATGCAATGGCGTATAACAATCGTGGCAATGCCAAAACAGGTTTAGGAAAATGGTCAGATGCGATCGCAGATTACAAAAAATCTAATGAGATAGCCCCAAATTTTGCCTTCGCCCGTGCTAACTACGCCCTGGCTTTGTATGAAATCGGTCAAAAAGAGCAAGCAATCCGTGAAATGCGAAATATCACCCGTAAATACTCCAAATTTGCTGATGTGCGTGCCGCTCTCACAGCTGCATATTGGGTAAATGGAGAACAAGGTGAAGCCGAAAGCAACTGGGTAGCAGCTTATGGACTTGATAGCCGCTATAAAGATATTGACTGGGTAAAAAATATCCGCCGTTGGCCCCCTAGCCTAGTTACAGCCTTGGATAAATTCTTGAAAATCAAGTAGAGGCATTAATCGTGACTCATTTTGGTATCATCTGTCCTGGTGCAGCAACTGGCCCCCTCAATACAATGCTTCCCTTGGGGCAGGAACTTCAACGGCGTGGGCATCGCGTCACCTTCTTTGGCTCACTCGATACTCAATCTAAGGTACTGGCAGCAGGAATAGAATTCCAAGCAATTGGTGAAAAAGATTTTGTTCCTGGCTCAACAGCAGAAACCTTTGCCAAATTAGGGCAACTGCGTGGATTGGCTGCATTTCGATACACTATCGATCTGCTGAAGCGGGTTTCATCTGTGACACTCCAAGAGGCTCCAGCAGCAATTAAAGCAGCAGGCGTAGAAGCTTTGCTAGTAAACCAAAGTTCAATAGAGGGAGGGACAATTGCCGAGTTTCTCAAAATTCCTTTCATCACTGTGTGCAGTGCTGTGGTGCTAAATCGAGAACCTAGCGTTCCTCCTTTTTTCACAACTTGGAAGTATAGCCCATCTGGGTGGGCACGTTTACGCAACCAAATGGGTTACACCTTACTTAATAGCGTCGTCAAACCACTTGAAGATTTGATTAATGAATATCGTCGAGAGTGGAAATTACCCTTGTACTCTAGTCTTAAAGATGGTTACTCTCCACTAGCTCAAATAAGTAATGCACCTGCTGAGTTTGAATTTCCCAGAGAAGAATTAGCTCCTTGGTTCCATTTCACGGGAAGCTATCATACTTCAGCCAGTCGAGTACCTGTTTCTTTCCCCTACGAAAAATTGACGGGGAAACCGTTAATTTACGCTTCAATGGGAACATTGCAAAATCGTCTGATTTGGGTTTTTCAGACTATTGCTTCAGCTTGTGAAGATTTGGATGCTCAGTTAGTGATTTCTCTGGGAGGTTCTGCTAAACCAGAATCATTACCAAACTTGGCAGGAAATCCTTTAGTAGTTGAGTATGCACCTCAATTAGAAGTGCTGGAAAGAGCTACCCTCATGATTACTCATGCGGGAATGAATACAACAATGGAATGTCTCAAAAAAGGAGTGCCAATGGTGGCGATTCCAGTTGCTAATGACCAGCCAGGAGTAGCAGCACGTATCGCTTGGACAGGGGCAGGTGAGCTTGTCACCCTCAAAAAACTGAATGTTCCCAGATTGAAAAATGCGATCGGGCGGGTGTTGACAGAAGAATCTTATAAACAGAATGCCCTCAGATTACAAGCAGCTACTCTTGCAGCTGGGGGGGTAAGTCGAGCGGCTGAGATTATTGAGCAGGCGGTATCTACTGGCAAACCTGTCTTGGCTTAAACATAATAATGAGAATGAAATATTGTGCATATATAGCAATCTGATTTGATTCCTGAATCACTAGTAGAGGCAGGTAACTCTTAACAGCGAACAGGGAAGAAATAAAGGTGTACTAAGCTTTTTTTTAAATCAAATAGGAGTTCTTTATTTTATTTATGCCAACTTTAATTCCAGAGAATACGCTTCCTAATGGCATGAAAATATTTTGCATCCGCAAAGAGGAAGTACCAATTATTTATGGGCAAATTCAGGAGTATTTTCAATTCGGAATTGAGTTACACGAAGATGACACCGTATTTGATGTAGGTGCGAATATTGGTTTATTCACATTATGGGTATTTCATCTGTGTAAAACAAATGTGAATGTTTATGCATTCGAGCCAATTCCTGATATTTTTGATGTTCTACAAGCTAATGCTCAACGCTTTGAAGCAGAAAAAATTAAAGTATTTCCCTGTGGACTTTCACAGGAATCTAAAACAATGAATTTTGCTTACTATCCTAACGCTACAGCATTATCTAGTGCTTATCCCGATGGTTCAAAGCAGCAAAAAAATAAGTTTAAGAATGCTATTCTACGCAATCTCAAAGATGCACCAAGTCAAGTCCGTTGGCTTCGTTGGTTGCCGTCATTTTTGCGATCGCTTATTCTCGATAAAAAATTGGAGAAAGCTTTTCAAGTTAAACAAGTCACTTGCCAATTGAGAACTATATCAGAGATTATCAGCGAGTATAATGTTCAGCAAATTGACTTGCTGAAAGTAGATGTGGAGCGAAGTGAGTTAGATGTGCTTTTAGGAATTGAAGAGCAAGATTGGCCAAAGATTAAGCAAGTCGTTGTAGAAGTACACGATTTGGATAATCGAGTTCAAAGAATTACAGATTTATTTCAAAAATACGGTTTGAGCAAGGTTACAGTGAAGCAAGAACCCTTTAAAGAGGGTTCAGACACTTTCAATTTATATGCCTTACGGAAGTGATAGAAGGTATTCTAAAACTCTTCACGCTGAACTAGAACTAGTCTGAAGGATGGGGTGATTTTGAGAACGCTTCCCCTTCACCACCATCTTCACACCACCTGCTGGACTAAATAGCAAACCTTTACGTACTGGCTGCATTGGTTTGCTATCAGCCAGTTCCATCTCCCAGTGAGATAGCACAGTTGCCAACACCAGTTTCATTTCAAACAAGGCAAATGCCATTCCAATACAGCGACGGTTGCCGCCACCAAAGGGTAAATACTCATAAGGAGAAAATTGCCGTTCTAAAAAACGCTCTGGCTTAAATTGCTTCGACTGTGGATATAAATCTTCTCGATGATGGGTCAAATAAATAGAGGGATTGAGCAAAGTACCAGGCTCAAAGTTGTATTCTCCAATTTGTAGCGGTGATTTGACCACTCGATTTAGTGCCGATACCGCTACTGGGTAAAGACGTAGGGTTTCAGAACAGACAGCATTTAAATAAGGCATTCGGAAAATAGCATTTGGATCTGGTTGTTCACCCAACTTATCTAACTCTTGCAGCAGTTTTTCCCGCACCTGCGGCTGATGATGAATCCAGTACAGTGCCCATGATAAGGAAGTTGCTGTAGTTTCATGACCTGCCACTAATAGAGTCATCAACTCATCGCGTAATTCCAGGTCTGTCATCGGCTCTCCCGCTTCATCACGAGCAGCCATCATTAAAGATAGAATATCAGTCCGAGATGAATCGGGTTGTGCTTTGCGTTCTCGAATCTGGGCGTAGATGAGTTCATCAATTTGCTGCCGTAAACGCAAGTATTTCCCCCAGGGACTCCATGCTCCTAAATCCTGTCGTAATGATGGGAAAAGAAGCAGAACTGTTCTTAAGAGCGGGATTTTGGGATTTAGGATTTCAATTAGGAGTTTGCTGAGTTTCTTGTAACGCGGCCCATCTTTTAGACCAAATACAGCCTTCAAAATCACTTGGAAAGAGATTTCTTGCATAGACGCCAGAACTGCAAAAGTTTCTCCAACCTGCCACTGATTAATCACTTGCTCAGTGATGTCGCGGATTAATTCACCATAAGCTAGCATTCGTTCCCCATGTAAAGGTGGTGTCAATAGCTTTCGTTGTCGCTGATGAGGCTTTCCCTCCAGCGCCAGTAGTGATTGGCGTCCTAATAAAGGCGATCTAATCCCTGCTGGCTCACCGGAGTCCAAGTGTTTTGGATCTGTAGTAAAAATCTGCTGAATCGCTTGGGGATTGCTAACGAAAACTTGAGCAGGAGAATTTTGTCCAAGCTGAAGGGTGAAGATATCACCATAACGTTTAGCACAGTCTTCTAGGTATTCTAAGGGATTAGTCAGCCACTGATACGTTTGTACCCAAGGGTGAGTTTGAGGGCCGTTAGGCAATTTAAGTGCAGACATTTTTATTAATCTCCCAATGATTAAAGCAAGATTGTTATTAGCTAGTTATTCATGCACCTCTAGCTTGATTAATCTTAGAACAGAGATTAAGCAGATGAAGTCACCAATTCTTGAATCTGCCTTGGAGTCAATTCTTGCACATTACGCAAAACTACTGCTGCTCCTGCTACTATTAGTGTCTCACTATAAGCATCACTACGCGCTGTTGTTTCCTGGACGTGGGGCGGTAAAACCCCTACACCAAGCCAAGTGCGAGCAGAATCTAGATTTCGCGCTTTCTCGACGGTATACATATCTGCTACCGTATCTCCCACATAGACTACAGCTAATTTTTGCTCAATTCCATTTTCTAACTCACGAACTGTAGCGAAAAGTCCAGTAGGATCTGGTTTACCTGGTGCATCTTCCATCGCAATCAACACCGGAGATTGCAAACCCAGGCGTTTTTCTAAGACATAGTTGGCGGAAGCACGAGTTGCACCGCTAAAAAATCCCCAGGCAATCCCGGCTTGGGTAAGTTGTTCTAAATAGCTGGGTTGTAATAATAAAGGTTCATTACAGATATACCCAGTAAAATTATTTGGATCTGAGCCTCGGTAACGCGATTGAAAAAAAGCAACGATCGCACTGTAATCTAGTTGCAGTTGTTCGCGCGTTTGTCCTTGGGTTTCAAAATAACGGTAAATTAATTCCTGCGATGCTTCCCAATCGTTATTCCACACGCCTTCAGACTTGAGTTGGTCAATATCTAGTGGGGTTGGACGATATGCTTGGGTAGTAAAATATTCTACGGTATCTGCGATCGCCCGGCGATAGGAACCGCTAACATCGCGTACAACGCCATCAATATCGAAAATAGCGATCGCTTTTGCAGAAGTTGGTTGAGTCATGGGGTAAGGAAGCAAAAGAGTTTTACATCATCATAATTTGCTCATGACTCAGGTAAAAAATCGAGGTCAAGGGCTTGCTCTGGCGTAAAGGGAGATTTTTCTGGAAAGATAGCAATGTCTAATCCAGTTTCAATGACAGCTAGTCGTCTAGCAGTTTGATAGCTTTCATCAAAAACTTGCTCGAAGTAAGGCTTCAAACTCGGACTTTCCTTGAGTGCCTTTTGGACTCGCCTGCGGTGTTCTAAAATTGTGTACTGCCAACTTTTTGAGCGCCTTTCAGTTTGAAGCTGGTATTTCAGCAGATGCATCAGCAACACTTCCAGATTGCTCTCCAATGCCCGCTTTTCACTTCTGCCCATCGTTTCAATTTCTTCAATTAAATTCTCTAAATCTAGTTCTGTGAGCCGACCTTGTTTGAGCAGTTCTGCCGTGGTTTGAATCCATAAGTAAAAGTCTTGCTCGTACAAAGAAGAACCAGATGTTTGAGATTGGGGCAGTTGAGCAGTCACGTCGCTTCGCTCCGAATTCAAAAGTCAAAATTAACAGTAAAATATTTTAGATCGGGTTGAAATTATGACTCAGGTAAAAAATCGGGATTGAGGGCTTGCTCTGGTGTAAAGGGAGATTCTTCGGGGAAGATAGCCAAATGCAATTCAGTTTCATCAGCAGCCAAGAGTCTAGCATCGTCATAACACAGCCCAAAAACCTCATAAAAATAGGGTTTGAGGCTAGGACTTTCTTCTAGAGCTTGTCTGAGGCGTTTGCGATGCTCCCGAATTGTTGCTCGCCAACTACCAGAGCGCTTCTCGGCTTGATATTTATACTTCAATAGATGCATTAGTACCACTTCCAAGTTGCTTCTTAGTGCTTTCTTTTCACTCCTGCCCATTGTTTCAATTTCATCAATCAAATTCTCTAAATCTAGTTCTGTGAGCCGACCTTGCTTGAGCAGTTCTGCCGTGGTTTGAATCCACAGGTAAAAGTCTTGCTCGTACAAATCTGAACCAGATGTTGTTTGAGATTCGGGCAGTTGAGCAGTCATAAGCATCTTTTGTTAGCGCCGACTAAACCTTATGGTAGACCATTCTCAATCACTGTTTGGTCATTTGATAGGGTATTGCGTTAAAATAAGCGATCGCTATCCTAAATGCCCGGAAATTCCCGGAGGTGTGATTGACCAAGTTTATTTTGAAAATTTTGTGGTTAGACGAGAACGTTGCTCTCGCAGTCGACCAAGTTGTAGGCAAAGGCACCAGTCCCTTGACTAAGTACTTTTTTTGGCCCAGAAATGACGCTTGGGAAGAGTTAAAAAAGGAATTAGAGTCCAAACATTGGATTACTGATGTGGATCGTGTTGAGTTGCTTAATAAAGCAACAGAAGTGATTAACTACTGGCAAGAGGAAGGCAGAAACCGTCCAATGGCAGAAGCTCAATTGAAATTTCCAGAAGTTGCCTTTACAGGTAGCGCTTGATATTACAAAATTAGCTATTGTCCTGTTCTACAAGCTGCCACAGTTTGATAGTCTTGTCCCGGCTGCCGCTTGCAATTAATTGTGTAACTTTGCTCACAGCAACAGCAGATACTGAGTCTACATGACCAGAGAGAGTAACAATCTCTTCTGCTGTGCTTACCCTCCAAAGTTTAACTGTTTTGTCGCAACTTGCACTTAGAAGTGTTTCGCCATCAGCAGTAAAAGCCACAGCCACCACAGACCAAGAATGGCCTACAAGCGTGCAAATTAGCTGACCAGTGTTTACGTCCCATAATTTAATAGTGTTATCATCACTACCCGTCGCCAAAATTTGACCATCAGGACTAAAAGCGACTGTCAAAACCGCCCATGCATGACCCGAAAGGGTGCCTAACAAGCGAGGGAAATGAGGCAAGGGGGCAGAGGGAAAGGGGCAGGGGGCAGGGGGCAGGGGGAAATGAGGCAAGGGGGCAGGGGGCAGGGGGAAAGGGGAAATTTCCTTTGTTCCTTGTGGACGGTCTTTTAACTCAGCACTATCCATATCTCCCTGCTCCCGTTCGGCTACGCTCGCGGCAAGCCTGCCCCCTGCTCCCCCGCCTCTTGTTATCTGCCACAGGCGAATTGTTCTGTCATAACTAGTACTGGCTAAAAGCTGTCCTTGGGGACTAAATGCCACTGAATTTACTTTTAATTGGTGTCCAGCTATGGTGCAAATTTCTCTGCCAGTATTGACATCCCAGAGTTTGATTGTCTTATCCCAGCTACCACTAGCGAGAATCTGCCCATCTGGACTGAAAGCAACTGATTTTACAGCGTGTGCGTGTCCCCAGAGGGTGCAAATTTCTTTTAATGTATCAAACTGCCACAATTTGATAGTTTTATCATCGCTAGCAGTTGCCAGAATTTGACCATCCGGACTGAAGGTAACTGATTTTACAGCGTGTGTGTGTCCTGATAAGCTAGCTAGGACTTTTTTAGTATTTAAATCCCACAATTTGATATTTTTGTCATCACTAGCACTGGCTAAAGTGTGACCGTCAGGACTAATGGCAAGGGCATTCACACTACTTAATGTCCCAGAATGCTCAGTTAGGGTATGCAAGGATCGCCAAAGAGGATCGCACCTTTGCTGCACTGACGGCGCAACTGGGATTTTGGATTGGATACCCATTGCTTGCATAACTGCATCAGCTGATTGAAAGCGGTGGTTCACCGCATTTTGCAATAGTTTGTCGAGAATTTGCGCCAAGCGTAGACTTTTTGAGTCTTGTCGCCAGACATCGCCTACCTTAGTAGTAAGATATTGTTGCCAAACCCAGCAATCGTTTGCAATATCAAATAAATCAAAGGGAGAAATCTGGGTAAGTAAGTAAATACAAGTTACACCCAAGCTATATAAATCACTAGCAAAAACGGCTTTTCCCTTTGTTTGCTCTGGTGCAGCGTATTCTGGACTACCGATACTGGTTTCAGATGTTAAACGATCTATTTCTGTAACGATTTTCGCAGTGGAAAAATCGACTATGACGAAATCTGCCTTGTTGGTAATTGGGCATCTACGGATGATATTTTGGGGTTTAATATCGCGGTGGATGATGTGGCGATCGCTAATAAACTGCAAAACTGGCAACACATCTTCTAAAAGTTGCCAAACCTGAGTTTCATTAAAAGCGCCTTCTTCTTCAACCACCTGAGCTAAATTAATGCCTGCAATAAACTCCTGCACTAAATAAAAATGTCCATCTTGCTGAAAATAAGTTAATAATGCAGGAATTTGCCGATGCTTTCCTAATTCTTCTAGCTTTTGCGCCTTTTGCTCAAAAGTAATAGAAGTCTCGTATTCTTGCGATAATTCTTGAATGACGCAAGGAATTGGAGGAAACTCACCCTCATCTACAGCGAGGAAGGTTTTAGAGAATCCTCCTTTACCAATCTGCTTGATTAAACGATAACGTTCTTGTAAAAGCAAAATTTATCTACCTACAAGGTGGGCAAAATCCCCACAATTAAGATACTATCATTGTTTTTTGTAAGGGCAGAACAATGTAATGCCCCTACCTCATATTCCTGATGTTACTTATCTACAGGAAAATTCACAACTATCGGTGGAAGACCATTGTCTGTGGTCGATTGTCCATTACTAACTACTGGTTGTGGATGCAAAGGTGTTGGTGTCAATTCACCCTTACCAGTTTGATTCCATAAAATCAAGGATAGTAGCCCATCCACTAAGCCGTTATTGCTGCCGTTACTGCCGACTAAGACATCTGGTATCAAGCGGACATTGCGATCGCCGATAATCTGCATTAGTTGCATTGCTGTATAACCTTGTGAACCCAAGGCTTCCACACCAGCACGGTAGGTTTCAGCTTTGGCGTTACCTGTGGCCCGAATACCTTCAGCCTCAGCAATTGATCGGAGTTTTGTCCCCTCGGCTTCACCGGTCGCTTGCTTAATTTGAGCTTGGGCTTTAAGGTCAGCAATATGTACGCTCTGCTCAGATTTCACCATTTCTTGCTGGATATCAGCAAGTGCCGTTTCCCGGACAAGCTGCTGCCGTTGGGTTTGCGCCATCTGCTGGACTTCATAAGTCTTGCGTTCTTCTTCGGCAATTTTCCGGTCTGTCTGTGTCTGCATTAGTGATGCTGGTGGCTGAATATCACCAATCAGGGTGTCGATCGCTTGCACGTCATAAGCCCGCAATGCTGTTTTAATATACTCAGCAGCCTCAGCTTGCCGTTCACTCCGAGCGGTAAGAAAGTCTAGTACAGTATAGTCTTGGGCTGAGTTACGGAAATAATTACCGATAGTTGGTTCTAATACATGGTCTACCAGATTTTGCATTGCACCAACGCGAGAAATTACCTTCGGAGCATCTAAGGCACCCACATGGATAATTTGTGCTACTTCCAAATCAAAGGCAAACCCATCACGCGATCGCACTGTTAAAGAAGCCAGTTTAGCATCATAACTGTGGCGTTCAGTCCGACCTGACCAGTTTAAAACAATGTTAGTCGTTGGCACGAGTTCAATCTTCATAATCCGGGAATTAATCGGGTGCTTACCAGGATATAGCGGTTCGACCCACACACCCTTATGTCCCTGATTCACCAAGTTACCGTGGGTGAAAGCTGCACCACTAACATCTTGATGTGCTTTACCTACGAAAGAAATTACCACACCTACATACCCAATGGGAATTTCTGTCATCGGCACTTGCTCAACTTGGACAAACCAAGGGTTCAAGTTCCAAGAACCAGAAAGCAATATCTGTTCTTGTAAACCTCGCCGTCCACCGCCATTAATAAATTTCTGACCATTTTGGAAGTTGTCGTGTCCCTCAATTATGGAGCCTGCGAGTTCACCGGCAGAGATTGGTAGACCATCTAAGGTAGTAACGATGCCAACTTTGTCCGATGCCAGATTGTACACCCGCAACTGTTCTGGAGTCATGCCATGAGCGCTGGCATTTGCTGCCACGATCACTTTAAACAGGGCGGTATTGATCCGGTACGTACCTGCGGTGAGAAAACCCATCTGCCGCCCTTTTTCACCGCCTTCGCTGAGGAATTTTCGAGCATCTTGGAAGTTGTCGCAACTGACAATTTTCCCCAAAATCCGCTCTGGTGGGTTGGGTTGACCATCTGCTGCCACAATCAAAGCGATTTCCCCTTGGGGAACGACAACTACCGGCTCTTTTTTTACAGAATACTGCCAAGGCCAATAGCCCCAATGCCAACCAGGAGCTAAAGTATCTGCCTGCAAGCCAGCTTCGCCGTTGAGGGCAATCAAACTGCCGGCAGGGAGTCCGCGCCCGGAAAGGGTAAATTTTCTAACTACAATACCTACTTCACGTTCACCAATTACTACAAGTCCGCCAAAGAATAAGGGTACAAATATAACTAAACCGCCAACAAGTAAAATTGGAACCACTACAACAGGATTAATTCCAGCAGCTTGATATTGAGTCCTGCTAATTTGTAACTGAGCAATATTTGGTTTGGTCTGATTTAGCTGGACTGATGCAGTAGTTGTTTTTACTGGCGTGGCATTGGCAGGGTGAATACTTCCAGCGTTCGTCAAAGAAACTGGCGCAGCGTTCGTCAAAGACGTTGGCGAAGCCATCGCTAAGGTTGCTACGATCGATGCTGCAAAACGAGCTACCTTATTTTGTTTACGAGTACCAAGTAAAGATGAAAGGCTTTTCATAATCTGTGCCCATTTGGGCAACTAATTAGCTAAGTTAACACTTCACCAAGGCTTGGCTCGATTTCTTAAACTTGACGTAATTTTTTTAAAATTTAATAAATTAAGAAGTCAGAATTCAGAATTCAGAATGCTCTATCTGTAAAGGGATGGAGTTTTAGTATCCGTACAGAATTCACGTTAAATTCTGACTCTTGACTCTTGAGTTCTTCTTCATAAATAATTTGTAGGCTGGACATTACCCAACCTACAAACTTGAAATAGAAAGTAAAATTAGATTGAACCGCCAGCAGCTTGAAACCGAGCGCGGGCGCGTTTGAAGGCTTGAGTTGCCTGAATTTGGGCTTGGCGATCGTCTGCGGAAACTTGACTTAGACGTGTTTCTGCTTGGTTGTAAGCAGTACGAGCTTCATCAAGGTTAATTTTGTCGCCACGTTCAGCGCCGTTAACCAGAATTGTCACTTCATTTTCTTCGACTTCGGCAAAGCCACCCAAAAGGGCGATCGCTTCCCAATTCTGATTTTTCGCGCCGCGAACTCGCATTACACCAGTATCCAGAGCGGTTAAAAGGGGTGCGTGTCCAGTGAGGATACCTAATTGACCAGTAGTGCTAGGCAAAACGACTTCTTCAGCTGGGGCATCCCAGACTGTTTTATCTGGGGAAATTACACGAACGGTTAATGTCATTTGTCCTTTGTCCTTTGTCTTTTGTCTTTTGTCCTTTGTCCTTTGTCCTTTGTCCTTTGTCATTTGTAATTGCCATTAGTCATTAGCCTTGAACTAATGACTAATGACTAATGATTAATGACCAGTGACCAATGACCAATGACCAATGACTAATGACTAACCTTTGATTTTTGCAGCTTTGGCGATCGCTTCGTTAATATCGCCAACTAAGTAGAAAGCCTGTTCTGGCAGATCGTCTAATTCACCAGACAGAATTTTTTGGAACCCTTTGATGGTGTCTTCCAATTTCACGTACTTACCAGGAGAACCGGTGAATACTTCTGCGACAAAGAACGGCTGGGACAAGAAGCGCTCAACCTTCCGCGCCCGCGCTACGATCAGACGGTCTTCTTCAGACAATTCATCTAGACCGAGAATGGCGATAATGTCTTGGAGTTCTTTATAACGTTGCAGAGTTGATTGCACCGCCCGGGCTGTACTGTAGTGTTCGTCACCGACAATGTTGGGCTGAAGCATGGTGGAAGTTGAACCAAGAGGGTCAACTGCGGGATAAATTCCCTTAGCTGCCAAACCGCGAGACAGTACTGTAGTTCCGTCCAAGTGGGCGAAGGTGGTAGCAGGTGCGGGGTCGGTGAGGTCATCCGCAGGGACGTACACTGCTTGAATGGAGGTGATCGAACCTTCTGTAGTCGAGGTAATCCGCTCTTGCAGTTCACCTACGTCGGTTCCCAATGTGGGCTGATATCCCACCGCTGAAGGCATCCGACCGAGTAACGCCGACACTTCCGAACCTGCTTGTACAAACCGGAAAATGTTGTCAATAAACAACAGCACATCCTGCTTGTTCACATCGCGGAAGTATTCTGCTACTGTCAATCCTGAAAGACCAACCCGCATTCTAGCTCCGGGTGGTTCGTTCATTTGACCGTAAACTAGAGCAATTTTTGATTCGTTGAGGTTGTCTTTGTTGATAACCCCAGATTCAATCATTTCATTGTAGAGGTCATTGCCTTCACGGGTGCGTTCGCCCACGCCAGCAAAAACGGATACTCCACCATGCTGAGTAGCGATGTTGTTGATCAACTCCATCATGATCACGGTTTTACCAACACCAGCACCGCCGAATAGACCAATCTTACCGCCGCGTCGATAGGGAGTCAGAAGGTCAACAACTTTAATCCCAGTCTCGAACACGGAAGGTTTAGTTTCCAGGTCGGTGAATTTGGGAGCAGAGCGGTGGATGGGTAAACTTGCCTCAGCATTTACAGGGCCTCTGTTGTCTACGGGTTCGCCAAGGACGTTGAAAATTCGACCCAAAGTGGCTTTACCAACTGGCACGTTAATGGGAGCGCCTGTATCGGTGACTTCAAAACCACGCACTAAGCCTTCGGTGGAACTCATCGCAACAGTCCGCACTTGGTTGTCGCCCAGCAGTTGCTGTACTTCAACGGTGATGTTGATTTCTTGTCCACCTTCGTTGGTGCCAACGATTTTCAAAGCGTTGTAGATTTGTGGCAATTTCCCGCCGGGAAATTTAACGTCTACAACTGGGCCAATGATTTGGGTAATGTAGCCAATGTTTGTTTTTTCTGCGGTTGTGACCATGCTGCGCCTAATGAGTGAAGCTAGATTTCAGATAAGGTCGGAGAAGACATAAGAATAAGCAATGTCACCTTTCACTCTAGCATCGGACGGGGACATAACTCTCTTAGTAATTCCTTAAAAAGGAGTTTGGCGGTTGGGGTTGTAGTCCTCATCCTGACCAGATTGACGGGATAGGCTCTAGTTTATCCCTAATTTCATTTTTCAGATGCGATCGCTCTGGCTTTAACTCGATGTACCAAAATATACTAGTATTCTAAGTTGCCTAAATATTTACACTTGCAGGCAAAAGCTAGATATTTGATACCTAGCTTTTGCCTTGAAATAAATCATATTTGTATTACATCATGTTCTTTGCATGGTTACAGTTTATCAAAGAGATCGCCAACGCAGCATTTACTAAAAGTTAGTTAGCAATAGATATATAAAGCTATCTATAAACTTCATTTCCAAAACTTCTGAATATCCATAAGATGAAGATAGATACAAAAACAGTTTTTAGCCAAGCCGCGATGCCTGAGTTGGGCATAGCTGCGGCTTCATCCTCACACTTCCACCGAGCAACAGCTTATGAATTTATCGTCAGCACGACAATATTTTTACCAGGAGATTCAGCAGTCTGACGAGCAAATTGATCTAGCAAAGGCAGCTTTGTACATTGCACAAGAAGAATATCCCAAGCTAGATGCAGAAGAATACCTCAATGCCCTTGATACAATGGCGTGGGAGCTACAAGAACGTCTGCCTGATTCACGATATCCTTTGCGGATAGTTCAAAGTATTAATCAGTATCTCTACGACGATTTAAAATTTTCTGGTAATAAAATTGACTATTACGACCCGCGCAACAGCTTTTTCAATGATGTAATCGAGCGCCGATTGGGGATTCCCATTACCTTAGCGCTGGTTTACCTGGAAGTTGCTCGACGGATTGATTTTCCGATGGTGGGTATAGGTATGCCAGGACATTTCTTGATCCGCCCAGATATTCCTGATATAGAGATTTTTGTAGATGCTTTCAATGGCGGTGAAATAATATTTGCCCAAGATTGCGAAGAACGCCTATCTCAACTTTATCAGCAACCTGTGACGCTACAACCAGAATTTTTGGCTGTAGTTAGTAATCGGCAATTTTTGGCCCGGATGTTGACAAATTTAAAATTTATTTACCTCAAACAGCAAGAGTTAGAAAAAACGCTGGCAGCAGTTGAACGAATTTTGTTGCTGTTTCCTGGTTTAAATTTAGAATTGCGCGATCGCGGTTTGATTTACTACCAACTCGGTTACTACCCCCAAGCCATAGATGACTTACAAAATTATTTAGCAAAAGTTCCCGATGCCGAGGATGCATCTGTGATTCGGCGGCTACTTACCGAATTGGGTAAAGACAAGTAGGAAATAAGGATTAGGAACTGGGAAAATTTTAGTAAGCCAATGACCAATGACCAATGACCAATGACTAATGACTAATTTTGTTCTTCTGCAACTCGTTTGAGGCGACGTAGCTGGGCTTGCATATCTTCTTTCGTCCAAGACGCAGCAAAAGTGTTGAAGCCCCAACTGACTAAGGGGTTAGGGATATCGTACTCAAAGCGGTTGAGTAGGAGTGTTCCCTTTTGTGTTGGCTGACATTCCCAGCGATCGCGCCCTTGAAAAAACCCCTGAAATTCCCAGACTACCAAACCCGGTTGTCGTTCTACAACTACGCTATTCAGGGTGGGTTTCAGTAGAGGAATTTGAATAATAAAACGACTTTTACTACCGACATCGGTACTCCAAGCTTCGCCCACAGGTTCGCAACGAAGAACGGGGTTGAGCCAACGGTGCATAAGAGCTAAATCGCTAATACAGCGCTCCACCACTGTAGCTGTAGCATTAATTTGAATCGATTGTTCCAAAACTTGGGACATTCCACATCTTTGGTGCTGTTGCTGCAATTAGAGTAACGCAAAATTCAGCAAAGTGGGAGCAGGGGAGAAATCAATTCAAAATTCAAAATTCAAAATTCAAAATTCAAACATTTTAGAACTTCTGGCTCCTGCCTCTTCAGCCCCTCTGCCCCTCTGCCAATGCCTAATGCCCGTATATTAAATCAAATATGAGTAAATATGTATGTTTTTACTGGTAAATTGATAGGCAAAACACTGACTCAGTGTTTGCGGCGAATACTTAAGCATAATTCCCGAAAACCATGAACACAACTTGGCAAGAAATAACCCAGGTGATGTCTACGACGGGCTACGCCTATGGAGTTGGTTTATCCACAAGGGTGCAGCAATTTTTGGCACAATCATCGCCCAGCCTGCAACCAATACAACCAGCAGTAAATCAAGGAATCGCTGATGTGCAAGGTATTGTTCAACAGTTGATTCTGTTTACGCCTCGTCTTTTAGGGGCAGTAGCAATTTTATTAGTAGGTTGGCTGATTGCAGCGATCGCAGCGGCACTGACGCAAGGAATCCTCAAGCGCACAAACATAGATAACCGCATTGCCGCTGGGATAACGGGTCGTCAAGATGTTCCCCAAGTGGAGAAATTACTCTCTAGCTTAGTCTTTTGGAGCATTATCCTGTTAACTGCGGTAGCTGTTTTACAGACGTTGGATCTGGAAGTAGCCTCTCAACCCCTGAATAATTTCCTCAATCAACTTATTGGTTTTTTGCCAAAGTTGGTTGGTGCAGGAATCCTTTTGGCAGCAGCCTGGTTTTTGGCGACGATTGTGAAGATTATCACTGTCCGCTCATTACAGGCATTTAACCTGGATGAGCGTTTGAATCCAGAACCAGAAGACAGCGCACCCAGCCTGAATCAGCTGTCTCTTAGCGATACGATCGGTAATGCTCTGTATTGGTTTATATTTTTACTGTTTCTTGCCCCAGTTTTAGATACTCTCGGACTCAGGCAAGCTCTACAACCAGTACAAGCTCTAATTACAGAAGTTCTGCTAATTCTGCCGAACATTTTAGCGGCGATCTTGATTGCTGTAGTTGGCTGGTTCATCGCTAATATAGTACGGCGGATTGTGACAAACTTGCTGGCGACAACTGGTCTTGACCATTTAGGTAGTCGGTTAGGATTATCTACAAGTGCAGGGGTACAACCTCTATCGAGTATTATCGGCACAATTGTCTATGTTTTGATTCTGATTCCTGTAGCGATCGCAGCGCTGAATGCCTTGCGAATTGATGCGATATCTGTACCGGCGATCGCTATGCTGCAACAGGTTCTCAACGCCTTGCCTGCCATCTTTACAGCCGCAGCAATTTTGATTGTTGCCTATTTTATTGGGCGGTTTATCGCGGACTTGGTTACAAGTATCCTCACCAATTTAGGGTTTAATAACATTTTCACTATTTTGGGTCTGACTACACCCGGCCGACGAATCGTCATTTCCACAGAATCAGCAACCCCACCGATTCCAACCCGCACTCCATCGGAAGTTGTAGGTATTGTTGCTTTAGTGGGGATCATGCTGTTTGCGACAGTGGCGGCGGTGAATATCTTGAATATTCCAGCCCTGACAGCATTAGTGTCTGGGATTGTGATTATATTCGGGCGGATTTTGGCCGGATTGGTGATCTTTGCCATTGGCTTATTCCTGGCAAATTTGGCTTTTAACATCATTACCAGTTCCGGCGATCGCCAAGCCCAGATTTTGGGACAAGTGGCACGGATTGCCATTATTGCCTTAGTCTCGGCAATGGCACTGCAACAGATTGGAGTTGCCAGTGATATTGTGAATTTAGCCTTTGGACTTTTACTAGGTGCGATCGCAGTTGCTATTGCCCTAGCCTTTGGTCTTGGAGGGCGCGATATTGCAAGAGAGCAAGTTCAAGAATGGTTAAACTCTTTCAAAGGTAGAAACTAAAAATTGATGAAGGCGCAATTTTATCTGTAAATCTGGAGTGCAGCCGTAAGCATCAATAGTGCAAAAAATCTATCGGCAATTTTGCTTAAGAGGTTGAAAGTTAGAAGCTCAGAAACTCGGAGTTTGAGTAGAGAACTGGTAATCTCAAGTTCTCAAACTCAAGTTTCGAGTTCTGAAGCTCAATTTAATCGTATTTTCCGAGTCACTTTTTTAGTGGTGTAAGTGACATCCTTAGTATTAAGGAAAGCTGGGAATAAAAAAAGGACGCGTAGGCGCAGCCTGTTGTAGACATCGCAATAAGGCAGGGCGTAGTAACAATCAATTTTCTCAAAATTACCGAAAGCCTTGTTAATGTGGGTTATTGAAATGATGAGTGCCCTGTTATTGGAAAATATTGAGTCAAGATTTGATTTAGCAGCTTTTGTGTTAGAAAAACCACGATTATGGGAAAACTTAAAACAAGACTCTCTGTTGAAGATATTAGCTGTAATTCGTCAGCCAAACGCTAAAAATTACAACAGTGTGTTCATGAGTTGAGAGAATAACTTGACATTCTAAATAAAAGTTCTTAACCAGTAACACTTATGGATTTACTTATCAACATTCTTAAACGTTTTTGGATAATTAATTGTTTCGGAATATTTGTTTTATCGGCTTGCACACCTGCATCATCCCAAGAAAAACTTTTAACATCCAAAGAAGGAAATTTTAGTATCTTAATGCCAGGGACTATTGTAGAAGAAGTTAGTTCTCCAGGAAAAGGAATTAATAACCGGAATTGGGCAACTATTAAGAGTGAATCTATATATTCAGTGACCCATTCAACTCTTCCCAAAGAAATACCCCCGCAGAGAATTCCAAAAGTTTTACAGCTTCTAATTAAAGCTGCTAATCAAACAAATTTTATTCAGGGTAAACAAATATCTCAGTCTTCCATTAATCAAAGTGCATATAACTGTCAAGATTTTACTTTAATGGGTAAACCCAGTACTTCCTTGCAAGAAGAAATTAAGAAAAAAGGATTGAATATAAATAATAAATTATTATATCAGAGAAGCCTGCTTTGTATCAAGAAAAATTATGCTGTTGAAGCTATAATAATAACCCCATCATCTGAAGAACTAAAAACAAATGGTGCATCTTTTATTAAATCGCTAAACCTCAAACCATAAGGCTATTTTTTAGTAATTGGTATGACCATTACTGTTAGTATACTTGTAACTTTCTGGCTGAGACTGCATAGCGTCATCTGCTGTAGATAATCGGACAGTGAAGTTTTTGGAAATAACATACACAAACAATATAAAATGATTGCTATATCTTTAAAATTTTTGTAAGTAAATTCGTCATTAATGCTGAGGTGCTTCTTAGTTTGAGAAAGAGAAACTGGAGCAAACACTCCACGGTATAAAACATGGATTTTATTAACGAAGCACAAAAGTTGGCAGATACAGTTAGAGATAAAGCTCAAGAAGCAGCCAACAATGTAGTAAACGGGATGAATGAGGTAGTTGATGGAATCAAAAACGCTACTAGCGAGATGACTACTTCAAGTGTCCATGCTGTCAATGATTTACAAAGTTTGTCAACCATCGCAACACAATCAGGTTTTCAAACTGTTCAAAATGTTAATAAAACATTTCAACAAACTGCTGTTGGAGTTGCTGCATCTAGCATGGTTATGGCTGATGCTTTGCAAAATTTACCAAAGACAGCTGCCGAATTAGCCCAAGAGATGCCCAAGATTGCAAACAGGCTGAGATATCGTGCTGGTGTTCGGGTAGGAGACTTACCTCGCTCTGATGCAGATGTCATGAAGCTTTTTGAGAAAATTCCTGGCACATCAAAGCTTGAAGGTAAAGAATATACAATTCGTCAATTTCTTAGAGATAAGCATGGTAGCCATATCAATCCACGTTCCCAAGGTGGATCGAATGCTGCCGATAATATCCTTTGGGAAGTAGGTGTTGATAATCTTCGCCGAGGTGCCAAAGTAATGACCGTTGGCGAACAGTTTTATATTCGAGTTTATAATGCAGTAGATTCTATTGTCAGCAATTCTGGGACGATCGCGAAACTTGGGATTACTGCAACGGGAACAGCTATTCTCACTCAGGTTGTAGTCACGGCGATTTCCTACTCTTTGGATCTTTATCGAGGTGACATCACTGTTGAAGAGTATAAAAATCTAATTTTTGAAGCAGCAAAGGCAGCAGGTATTGCGACACCAATTGTTTTTTTGGTCTTGGTGGCTGTGTTAGCTTTATTTCCAGAATTTACAGTTATTTTGTCAGCACCAGTTGTTGTTGCAGGCTTCAATGCTTTATTTGGTATTAGTATTGCTACACCCATTATTCAATCGCTAGTTCGTCATCTTGAAGCTGGAGGTTTTGGCGTAGAAACTACATCGGTAGAGTAATAATAAATTTTGTTCCCTCACCAGGTATTGACAAGCAGTTGAGTTGTCCGTTGTGTTTGTCAACAATAATTTGGTAGCTGATCGCTAATCCCAGCCCGGTTCCTTTACCCACAGCCTTGGTTGTGAAAGATTGCTCAAAAATTCGAGATTGCACCTCAGTAAGCATACCGGGGCCGTTATCTTGGATGCAAATTGTAACAGTTTTTTGTTGGGGATCGACCGATGTGGTAATGGTGATGATGTTCGGGAAAGCAGCAATATCTCGATCGCAATTGTTTTGATGGAGTTCATCAAATGCATCAATGGCATTGGCAATGATATTCATGAACACCTGATTCAGTTGTCCGGGATAGCAACTGATTGGAGGTAACTCACCGTATTGTGTGACAACCTGGATTTTAGCGCGATCGCCATTGCCTTTGAGTCGATGTTTCAACAGCATTAAGGTGCTATCAATTCCTTCGTGAATCTGAAACTCCACCTGAGATGAAATATCTGCGCGAGTAAAAGTTCTTAAAGAGAGACTGATATCTTTAAGACGGGTAATTCCTTGGTGCATTGATGCCAGTAGTTTTGGCAGATCCTCTGTCAGATACTCCAAGTCAATTTCTGCAAGAAGCTCTTGAATTTCCGAATCTGGCTGCGTTAGCTTCTGCTGTTGCAGACTCACCAAGCGAAGTAGATTATTTACATATTCCTCAATATAAGATAAATTTCCGCCAACAAAACCAACCGGATTATTAATCTCATGACCAATACCTGCAACCAACTGCCCCAAAGTGGACATTTTCTCACTCTGGATCATTTGTAGTTGGGTTTGCTGTAACTGCTGTAGAGATTGAGTTAATTCTCTGGTGCGTTCTTGCACGCGTTCTTCTAATGTGCGAGTTAGATGGGAAATTTTGAGGTGTAACTTTAAACGGGCAATGACTTCTTCGTGTTGGAAGGGTTTGGTAATGTAGTCAACTGCACCGATTTCCAGTCCTGCCACCTTGTCTGTAGAATCGGATCGGGCAGTCATGAAAATTACTGGAATATTCTGGGTGATCGGATTGGTTTTCAGTCTGCGACAAGTTTCAAATCCATCAATACCTGCCATCATCACATCCAAAAGAATCAGATCGGGATGAGCATATTCTGTTTGTTCGATCGCTGACTCTCCATCTGTTGCCATCAGGGCTTTCCAGCCACACCTCTGAATCGCTTCCGATAGCACTTTGAGATTGTTTGGATTGTCATCCACTAATAGAATATGTATGGGTTTCGAGATCGGAACAGCGATCATGGATGTAACTCCGTTGTGACAAATGATTTGAGTAACTTACGGATTTTTCCGGTTTGGAAATTGGCAGTGAGTTTGCTTAACTCTGCTGCGAAGGGAGCTAGTTGACTGTTTTCTTCAATTAGTTCTCTTAACATTCCCTCAATCGCCGAGATATCTCCCATCATTGCCAAATGATAGAGTTGTTGCAAAACATCTTGGGATGGTAGAACCCATTCACTATCAGTAATCTGCTCACCTTTGGGAGGCGAAGATTCGGCATATATCCATTCCACTCCCAAGAGCGATCGCAATCTATTGAGTAGTTCGTCAATCTGGAGAGGTTTAGGTAGAAATGCTGTTGCCCCTGCCTCTAAACTCCGCTGCCGATTTGACTCAAAAACGCTAGCACTAGAGACGATAATCGGAATAGAACAGGTTTTGGGATTCGCTTGCAGGTGAACCATGAGTTCAAAACCATCCATATTGGGCATGGCTAAATCGAGTAGAATCACATCAGGATTGTGTTCAATTGCTACTTGTAGCCCATGTTTGCCATCGGTCGCTTCTAAGGTTCGACAGCCAATTTCTTGCAGCAGATTGGTCAACATAGAACAGTGGTTGCGATCGTCATCGACAATCAGAATTTGAGGCGCACTACCCTGAATCCCGGTAATTTTCTGGGGAGTTGGCGTGTAATCCGTTGTAGACATCGCTCCTCCAAGCCAGTCATGAGCGAGTGGTACTGATACTGTTAAATCCAGCCAAAATAGACTTCCTTCACCCAGGTGACTCTGCACCTGAATTTGGCTCCCCATCAATGCCGCAATTCTTTGGCTAATCGCCAATCCCAAGCCAGTACCTTCAGATCGCTGTCCTGCTTCACCCACTTGCTCAAAGGCTAAAAAGATTTTCTCTAGTTGGTCTGGTGACATTCCAATACCCGTATCTTCAATTTGAAAACGAATATTCTGATGTGTCATTTGTCCATTGTCATTTGTCATTTGTTTAGACTCGTGACCAATGACTTCCACTGTGAAGGTTACGCTACCGCTATCTGTAAATTTGATCGCGTTGCCCAGTAAGTTAATTAACACTTGCCGCAGCCGTTTTTCATCAACTTCAATGGCAAGTGGTAGGCGATCGCTTATTAAGATATTAAATCCAATTCCTTTCTGTTCAGCCCGGATACCACAAATCTCAGTCACACCATGTAAGAAACTGGGCAAATGCACGCTAGTGACAACCAAATCCAATTTCCTTGCTTCTATCTTCGAGAGATCGAGAATGTCATTGATCAGCATCAAAAGATGCGAACCGCATTGGTAGATAATGCTGACTCCTTCTAGGTTTTTAGCTGTCATATTTGGCGATCCTTCTAGTACCTGGGCAAAACCAAGGATGCCATTGAGAGGTGTACGTAGTTCGTGGCTCATGTTGGCGAGAAACTCACTCTTGGCCTGATTGGCAGCATCGGCAGCTTGCTTTGCCTCCACTAATTCATGAGTGCGTTCTTCGACTTTTGTCTCTAGGGTTTTGGAATAATCCAATAGTTGACTGTTGGCAATTTCTAGTTGGCGATTTGTTTCTTCTAACTTCCGCTGTTTATAGGCATTAGTTGTTGCAATCACACTACTGATAAACGCGGCTAAAGTGGGTGTTACCGGAATTAAAACACCATACAAAAACATCCCATAGCCCCCCCATATACAGGCTCCACTGATGCCTACAGTTGCCCAAAGGATTTTGCCGCCGGGAATCCGCAGTTTGCTACTGGATAACAACCAACTGCCTGTAGAACCAATGACAGACGACAAAACAATCCAGAGTGATAAAGAAATGCCAGAAACACCGTGCAGACTGGCATTTCCTGTTTTTGCTCCTCGTACTAGTTGATGAGCAATATTGGCATGAACAACCACACCTGGAGTCGGTTTTTGAGCAGATACCCAAGAAGAGAAGGGTGTACTGAAGAAATCATTGGTACTGGAGGCAATCGATCCAATAAATACCATGCGATCGCGCATCAAATCTGGCGGAATTTTCCCTGCTAACACATCGCGCATCGCAACTGTCCGAAATGCGGCTTCTGTTCCATGCCAATTCAGCAGAATTTGATAGCCTCCTAAATCGGCATCGGTATAACCTGCTTCTTGATTTTGCAGTGGTAAATAAATTTCTTTGCCCAACTGAAACTTTTGCTGTTGGGGGTCAATGCTTTCTAAGCTAATTTTTTCAGCTTCGAGGTACTTTAGGGCTACAAGAGTTGCTAGTCCGGCTTTTATGGTGTTTTTCTCTTTGGCATCTTCAGCTGTCAACAGGGCGCGACGTACAAAGCGATCGCCATCCAAGACTAAATCTGCTAATCCTACCCGATCGTGTTTTTTCAATTCCGGCGGGGGATTGACGCGTTCGCCAGTAATTTTCTCAACTCCGATCAAATTAGGAGTGTTGCGAAAGACTCGAACAAGTTGCTCGTGTCCGCTTCCTTCTGGTAAATCTCGATAAAGATCCAAGCCAATGGCTCTAGGCTGCTGCGCCCGAATTTTTTCTAGTAATCGTGCCAGCGCCCAGTCTGGAACTGGCCATTTACGCACCGATTGGATATCGCGCTCATCGATTGTAACAATCACAATCTCATCTGCGTAGGCGTAGCCCGCCATAGGCATCGCCTGTGAAGATCGCTGACGAACCCATTCGTCGCGAATTTTCCATTCCGGTAAATTGAAAAGTCCCAACGATTGCCCAACTATAACTGTCAAGGCAACGCTAGGAGTAATAATCAAAACGCTGCGAGTACGTTGGATCAAAGCCTGGAATCTGCGCCACATATTTGTGTCATGCAATGGGGATTGGGGAAGGTGGGGACTTGGGGATAAGAGGTAATGAGGACTGGGTGGAAGTAAGAAAAGGGAAACAAAGGGGACAAGGAGGAATTATCGGTGAAGTTTCTTCTTTGTCTCTACCCTCTCCCTTGTCTACCTTGTCTCTTCCTATACCTAATGCCCAAACTGGTATTAGTTAGTAGATGCGAATAAATTCGCTGTTACAATCTCCTTCAAATTCACTGAAGATAGAAGTTCTTCCCATTGTTTGCGGAGAGTTACATTGTTAGGTTGAGTGGTGTATACCGATGCAAGTGTTGCTACACAGTCATACCAAACACCGTTTTTACCCAAAATAGTAGCCCGCTTCAAAGCATCTTGCTCTTGGATTGCTGTTGCCAACTCTGCACTGGGCTGGATACGCTGAATCCAACCATCGACGTAAGGCGTACTCGGACTGAGTTGACCATCTACTTTCAGTGCTAGAAACCATTGATAGTTTTTACCAACGGCTAAAGCGGGTGCATTAGCTGGTAATTCGATCGCGATTACCCCAGTTTTTCCTGCAACTGAAATGTTCATCTGATGTTGCATATTGCCAGCTTCATCTTTGAGGCTGAACACTGCTTCTTCGGCATTGGAAGCTGGAAGATACACCAAGATTGTGGGACGTTCAGATACTGTTGTGCCATAGAAATTTTGGGGCAAGAGGGCGATTAGCGCTGCTGGTTGCGTTGTATTTGTAGTCGATGGATTCAAGTAGTAACTACCAACGCGAGAAGCTCCTCCAGTTGCTTGTCTGGGCGTACCTTTGCCAGGGGCAGGTGTAAAGAGCTTGCCGCGAGAAGCTCCTCCAGTTGCTTGTCTGGGCGTACCTTTGCCAGGGGCAGGTGTAAAGAGCTTGCCGCGAGAAGCTCCTCCAGTTGCTTGTCTGGGCGCACCTTTGCCGACAGCAGGGGTAAATATACTACCGCGAGAAGCTCCTCCAGTTGATTGTCTAGGAGAGCTACTGTTGGGGGGTGGGGTAAATGTAACAGCATGGGCAGTAGTCCATGTACTGCTAGCGATCAGAGCGATGACGCTCAATGTACTAGCTAAATATCGACGTTTCACGATCTTTTTACCTATGTCGTTGAAATATGATACAAACAAAATACGTTTCTTTCGACTATGTTCAGAAGCTCAGATAATCAGTCTATTTAAGAGTAAAATCAAGGAACTTCTACTAACAGTATAGGCGATATTGATAATAATTACTGTAAAAAATAGTTGAATCTACTTACAATAAACTCCGTCGTATTACTTAGCTAAATCCAGTTGCCGATCAAAACAAAGCCAGACCAAAAGAACGGTTCGTGGAAATCAGTTTGGCGAATTAAGCTAATTTGTGCTTGTCTTAGTGCTTCAGCTTTAGTGATTTTGGGTTGTCGGAGTTGGTTATAGAAGCGAGTCATGAGCATCGCGGCTGCCCGATCTTTGACGGGCCATAGGGTGGCGATCGTTGAGCGAGCGCCGGATTTGACAGCCAAGCCCGCCAGTCCCAGGACGGCGCGATCGTCGCCTGCGGCAGTATCGCAAGCACTTAGTACCAGCAACTCGATGGCTTTCGATGGATCGCTACCGCGATTTTTCAGGAGTTCAGATAATTCTTTAACATTGACTTGTCCATCCCAAGTAAGCAAGAAGGTATCTTCGAGGCGGGAACTAAACTGTCCGTGGGTTGCTAAGTGGACAATACCTGCACTACTAGATTTCACACGTTCAGCAAGGGCTTGACTGGTAAATTCCTGATTCAGTAACACCCTAGAAGATACTGCCTTGGAAATTTGTTTCACTTCTGATTCCACGGCGGGCAAAGCACTAAAGCCAGTGCGAGATTGGCTAATACCACCGACGATCGCCCTAATGTGGTTTTGATGAAGCGATCGCGTCGCCATTAGTTGCAATCCTGGTGAGAGTGCCACAGCATACTTCTCAATCAGATATTGCTTACCGTCAAAAAGAGCTGCTATGGGAATGTTCCGCAATCGACCATCCAAAACAAACACCAATGTCTTGGTATCAATAAATGCTTGCTCTGCTAACTCTGGACGAATCAACCAACCATAAATTTGTTGAGATAATCGATCTCGGTCTTTAGAATCTGAGACAGGGTTAAGAGCAACCAAAAAATTGTCTAGAGTCTGCTCAATTTCAGCTTGAGATTTGTGAGTGACATAGGAACGCAGTGGTTGCCCTGCTTTGGAGAGAATTACTGTTAAACGATCTGGCAGGATAATCGGATAAATGACCGTTGCAGTTGGATCGACTCGATCGATCTGTTGAGTTCTATCTAAACAAGCTTCCCGAAAAAAGTTATCGAGTTCGGCAATTTGGAGTGCTTCAATCAATTTACGAGCTTGTATTAGTTCTGCTTGACTCGGTTGATTCTCTAGAAGTAAATCAACCAGTTCTCGGTAGACCGGCTCTACACTGGTGCGAAAAGAGAACTGGACATCAGGGTTGATAGCCACCAAATCTCCCCGCAGTGCCTTTAAAGCGTTGACTGCTTCTGTATAGGCACTAATCGCTTTTGAGCGATCGCCTTGTTGTTTATACAACTGTCCCACCTGCCAAGCAGATTGAGCAATGATATCGTTAGCTTGGAGTTGGCGGGCAATGTTGAGGGATTTCTGAGTTAACTCCTGTGCTTGGGATAACTGCTGTGTACGCTGATAGAGTTTTCCCCACTGATTTAGTGCATGAGCTTCGGCTTGAGTATCCTGGATTTGCTGTGCAGACTGGACTGTGACTGCCATCAGTTGCGCCAAATCTTTCAGTGGTAGAATTTGCTCAGAATTTGACTGATGATTGAGAGTGGCAACAAAATTGGTCGCTGCGTAGAGTGAGATGTGGCTGGGAGGTAGTTCCCGGAATTGTTGGAGTAGTTGAGGTACAAGTGGCGTAGCAAACTCCAGTTTATTGTAATTGAGAAAAAGTTTAAACTGAGCTAAACACGCTTGCAATCGATCGCTTGGGTTAGTGGCTAAGAGTTGAGCCTGTTCAAAGTAATCTAATGCGGCTTCCGGATCTTGCAAGTCAACGGCAGTTTGGCCCAAGCCGATCAGAATAGAACTTAACTGTGGTTGGGCTGAAATTTGGCGAGCGATCGCTAAACTTTGTTCTAAAATCTGTTGACTTTTACTAGAGTCGCCAATTATTTGCAGAGCTAAACCAAGCGATCGCAGTCCACTGACTTTGATTTCATTATCCGGCATCCCTTGGAGTTTTTGAGTCAGCACCTCTAACTGTTGTTTAGAACGGCGGTAAAACCCTAAACTTTGTAAAGCTTGTGCCTGGTTGATATGACTACCCAAACTTCCCATTGTGTCACCTGCTTGCTCATAAAATTTTTGAGCTTGTTGCCAACTTTCAAGTGCGGTTTCAGCTTTGCCAGCGTGCAATTGCAAATTTGCTTTGGTATTAAGTACTTGTGCCCAAAGAATTGCATCCGCAGAAGGAATAGAGGTTTGCAACAGTTTCAGACTTTGCTCAATAGACTGTTGGGCTGCTTGCCATTGATTAAGTTCTTGGTGTGCCAGTGAGAGGTAACTTAAACTTAGAGCTTCGTTCAAGCGATCGCCTTGGGTATGATACTGTTGTGCTGCTGTTTGCCAAATCGTCACTGCTTCAGCAAAGCGTCCTGAATGGTAAAGTTTTCGTCCCTGTTCTAGCCAATTGCTAGGCTGGGAAGTTGATACTGACACATTCAGGGTAGAAGTTGTTGGTATTTGCAGAGATGCTCTAGCAGGTGTGATGGTTACTGCCAAACACAAGCTCAAAATACTCAGACTAATATATAGCCAACGACGTTGTTTAATTGGGAAAATCATCAGTAGTTCTCAGTATACATATTTAGGAGTTTCCATATTCTGTTACTTTCATCTTGATCGGATTGCTTTAGAGAATTCCTGGGCAATTTAACTTTTTGGAACAGATGCACAAGTTAATTGCGGCTGTTTATTTGCAGTAGATTGGGTGGCAATTTTAATATTCCCTAAATGGGAAACAATGTCCCACAAGAATTTAAATGTTTCTGAACTGCGTAGGCTTTGCCCGCCGTTAGCGTTCGCGTTAGCGTCTCTGAAAGAGAAGCCTTTCGTAGAGAAGGCATCGCCGATGACCCAAGCTAAGATACCCTCATGAAAGTGATTTACCGCCGTCCACAACCAAACTTTGTTTTTTTGAACCGATGAATGTTTCTAGTTCATCTAATTCTCCAACTTCTGGCACGTCGTCACTAGGCGGTACGTCAGGTAGTTTAGAGCCTATTTGTTTTAACCAATAAATTACGGTTATATGGTGAACTCTCAGGACTGATTAATTTGGCGTTGCAGCACAGGTTAAAGATGGTTGTATATGCGCTGGTTGAACTGCAATTAACTCAATTTTACCGTCAGCGTTGCGCTGCCAAGTTGTAGCTTCAACGAGAACCTTTGAGGATGCTGGAATCTGGGCATTTCGCTCACCCGTTTTGCGGGAAGCAGATAAATCTCGTATATCATCCCAGGTTCGTAGGCGTGGCCCATCGTAGACATCACTCGTCACCTGATTAGGATTTTGCGGCACACCACCTCGTCCCGTTGCCACAAAGCGGCTGCCTTCACTGCCCGCGCAGCCTGTAGCAATTTGCTGGGATGGATCGGTGACATTTGCAGGCAATTCGACTAAACCAGAATTTGGATCGATACCGATAGTATTAACTTGAACCGTGCCACTTACCCCAAATTGGGAACTAGCAGTAATATCACTATCAGGAGTGAGTTGGTTGCGGAACTTCAGCCCAAAAATGCCTTGAGTAGTGATTTGGATATTACCACCTCTGCCTTGCACTGCATTAGCAATAATGTCGCTGTTTTTTAAGCCGACGATGATGGGTGCATTGATGTTTATATTACCTCCATTCCCCGATCCGCCAGCTGTTGAGGTTATCTGGCTATTGTCTTGCAGAAGTAACAGGTTTGTGGTGGATAATTTAATATTGCCACCATTACCGGATTCTGTTTGTGCTTGAATAAACCCTTGATTCTTTAATTGGATGCTGGCTGCATTGATGTTAATATTGCCACTATTTCCACTGCCTTGACTGGTGACGCTGACTGTCCCGCCATTTGTCAGCGTTAAATTCGGTGTGGTAATGCTCAAAGTGCCGGCATTCGCTGTTAATATATCTGGCAGACCGAATCGTTTCCGCACTGACGGATCGGGTCGGATAGTAGAAGCGTTAATGCTACTATTAGTTGCCCGACCTTGACCACTGATGACGATCGCTTCAGTAGCATCGATCCTCAAATCTCCCCCATTACCTGCAAAAAATGAGGTGGTAGCAACTGCTCCCCCATCTAAAATTTGCAATTTGGCAGTATTCAGGGTCAAGGTTTTGGCACTTCCAGTTGCAAATGTAGTTGAGCTAATGTTGCTGTAAAATTCAGAGGGACTTTCTCCCATCACCGTGGTATTGTTGTTGCGAATCGTCACTTTACCGCTAGAACCACTGCCAAAGGTAGCCGAAGACAGTGAGGCACCGCTTGATACTAGTAGACTATTACCATTGACGAAAACATCACCAGCATTCCCAGTGCTTAGTGTAGTAGTGTTGAGTGTGGTCACGTCAGCAGGATTATTGGGTGAAAAGCCAGACAGTTCAATGGCAGTTGCATCAATGTAAATATTGCCACTTGGAGCTGCTCCAAGAGTTGTGCTATTCAACCCCGCTCCCGACTTGATAGTGAGGTTGGGAGTAATAACGCTGATATTCCCACTAGCTCCGCTACCCAAAGCATCACTACGCACTCCGCTCCGAGTGCCATCAGCTGTTTTGGCAATCAGATCGATGGACTCTGTAGCCTGAAGACGAATGTCACCACCGGGGAGATTGCCAAAATTTTGCGCCAGTACCAGAGAGCCATCGGTGAATTGAATTTGCCTACCCTGAATTTGGACGGAACCTGCATTCACGCCGCTAATATCTAATAGCGATCGCTGTGCCAGGTGAATATCGCCAAAGCTTTGTACATCCCCATATCCCAATGTATAGCCCTGTGCAGTTGGTATCAGGTTTACCAATGCTGTACCGCTTACACTACCCAATTCAACTCGTCCTCTTTCAGCGATTAAGTTTGCCCCATTTAGATGTATGTCGCCACCTACTAAAGCTAGGGTATTTCCCGGCTGTACCCGCAGTTTTGTAGCACTGGGAAGCTGAATCGGGGGAACCAGAGCCAGTCCACTGACGTTCCTCAAAGTATGTCCTGTACCTTGAACATTGATGGCTGCGGGATTGTTACCCAGTTGCAACCCAATGGGAACATTGATAGTCAACAACGGGGTAGCTTGGGAATTAATTGCGCTAAACTCAGTGCCATCGGCAAATTTAATACTGCTGGCAGTGGTACCAATAAACGAACCCCTAATGTTTAGTTGGGCATTGGCTCCAAAGATGATTCCAATAGGGTTGATCAAGAAGAGACTAACAGGGTTGTTGCCGTTAATCGTCTGAATCAAGCCATCAATGCTAGAAATATTACCGCCAGTAACACGGCTGAAGATGGTAGAAATGTTGGGCGTGTTCGTTAAATCAAAAGTAGCCGAACCGCCAGTCGGAACCGAAAACTGCTGGAAACTGTGAAATAAGTTACTGTTGGCGGCACTACCGTTAGTAATGGTGAAGTTATTACCGTTTTGGGAGATAGTAGTATTCAAGCTGCCATCAGGAGTTACCTGGGCGTTGGCAAAGCTGCACCAAAGTGGCATTACCATCAACGGCACTATTCTACTGCATAGACCCAAGCAAATGGAGGTCGTTGTCATTGCCAAGCCTTTATTTGTACTTTGTATTTTAGGTTGCCCAAAACGGTATGATTTTGAACCCTTAACAAGGCGATCGCTTCCCTCAAAACGCTGAATAACTCACTGAAAAATACAGTCCATTTTCCTGGAGCGATCGCTTTTCACCGTCTACCGATATCAGGGGAATGTCCCAATCTGCCAAAACTCAATTGCGATCGCGCCGCAAATACATAGTGGTTGCTTTGCTGAGTAGCTTATACCTATTTGCCTAAAAAACCTTCAATTGATATTTACCCAAAAGATTTGCCTGCGCTACCTCCTGCCATTTTTTAGTTCCGTCGAACTCACGTATTGCTACAAGTAAGCAAGCCAGTAAGAACATCTTGATGCTGAATTCTACCTTTTATTCAATTAATTTGATATTTTTAATTATGCAAGTGTATCAAGATGATTGCACGATATCCAAAGCAAAAGTCAGAGCGAAGATTTCCTCGGCTCTGAACTTTGTAAGAGAGTATTCTTATTTAAATTCCCTAACTTTACTTATAGGGATTCACTGTTAGCTGATAACTGTTAAGCAGCATATTTCACTGACAAATTAAAATGTACTTATCCTGTTTCACTTGTTTGCAGTTTGATTCATGAGCTTTCAGAGGCTTTTTCATCTTTAGGATAAAGAGAGCGAATTAACTCCCGAATTACATCAGTTGCTGGTCTGCCTGTAGTTGAACAGTATTGTTCAAGCTTCTGTGCCTCGCCTGATGTGAGATTGATTGTAAGTCGTTTAACAGCCCATTTTTTATTCATGTACTAGATAAGGTATGTTTTTGAAACTACTTCTCTAATATCAATCATCTAAACTGCTCTTACAATGGTATAAGTAATGACATTTAGTTCAAGTAATCATGAAGTTAAATAGGATATTTTTCCCAGCAATTGCGAAAATATGAAGTATATTCTAGATTATAAAGTTAAGCTACTTTCTAGGCAGTAATTATAAATAGGATGTAAAAATAATATTAAATATATGAATACAAAATAAGTATTCTCACAGAACGTTTAAACGCAGAGGGACACAGAGTATAGCGCAAAGGAGCGCAAAGTAAGTTTTGAGTCTATTCGCTACGAACTCAGGGTTAGCTGTGCTTAGTTGGTTTTAATTGTTAACATTGATTCTGATATCATGTCCGGTTAATTAGTTATAATTTCTGTAATCTATGCAGAAACCAGAAAACCCTCTTTCCCCCTGCTCCCTGCCCCCTGCCCCCTGCGTTCTTAATGATAAGTCTTTCACCGGACATGATATGACTCCTGTTAGGGTAGCGGGGCATTTAGCCCATTCTGACGGGAGCATCCACTTTTGGCAGAAAGACTCAAATTGCAAGCAACCCATTAAGAT
>NZ_JAVRCK010000070.1:0-46789 GCF_034530815.1 Nostoc sp. DedSLP03 | reverse complement strand
AGATTGGAGTGAATTTCTACAATCTTTTGCTAAATCTTCAGCTATTCAAAAGGAAAAACAGTTTTGGCTGAATGTTATCAAAGATAAAACCGCTCGATTACCTCTTGATTTCCCTCAAGCTGAGGCGCAAAACTTCGAGTCTTCTGTGAGAACAATCTCGCGGAAATTAACTAAAGCTCAAACAAACGCTCTACTCACCAAAGCAAACAAAGCTTACCGCACCCAACCTCAAGAATTGCTGCTAGCTGCTGTTAGTAAAACTATCAGCAATATAACCAAAGGTCACAACATCCAAATTCTCATGGAAGGGCATGGAAGGGAAGAAATATCCCCAGATTTGGATATCAGTAATACCCTTGGTTGGTTTACAACACTTTATCCTTTGCGTCTTGACTTATCATCAAGTACCGATGAAGGATTTTTTATTAAAGACGTTAAAGAAAAAATTCGTTCTGTTCCGCAAAGGGGTATTGGTTATGGTCTTTTAAAATACCTACAATCCGAACCAATTGCTCTTGACTGTACTCCTGAAATCAGCTTCAACTATCTCGGTCAAGTGCGAGACAGCGGACAAAACAATTTATTTCGCTTGCTAAATGAAGATTCTGGACTTTCACATGACCCAGAAGGGTTGCGTCCTCAATTGATTGAGGTTCTCAGCATTATTGTTGACGGAGAATTACAGGTTAATTGGTTGTACAGTGCTAATTTACATCAAGAAGAAACAGTTTCTCAATGGGCTGATAATTTTCAGGAAAACTTGCTGCAAATACTCAGACATTGCAACGATTCAAATATTTATAAATTCACACATTCAGACTTTCCCTTAGTTCGACTAAATCAATCTTTTTTGGATGTTATTCAAGTCAATTTCCCAAACTTAGCAGATATTTATCCACTTTCCCCTTTGCAAGAAGGGATGCTATTTCACACCCTATACTCTCCAGAAGATGGTGTGTATTTTGAGCAAGTAACTGGTAAAATCACAGGTGATTTAGATGTCCGTGCTTTTGCTAATGCTTGGCAGGTTGTTGTAGACCGACACCCGATTCTTTGCACTGCATTTGTTTGGGAAAACCAAGATATCCCCGTGCAAGTTGTCAGCACTTCTGTGAAATTCCCCATCCAGCAACAAGACTGGCGCAATTTACCCGCCGCACAGCAAGAAGATCAATTCAAACAATATCTTGCCAGAGATAGAAAGAATGGATTTCAACTGGATAAACCACCTTTAATGCGCTTTACAATCATCCAGATGGATGATGTTAGCTGGCGATGGGTTTGGAGTCATCACCATATACTGCTTGACGGCTGGTCGATTCCACTCATTTTTAAAGAGGTACTTGAGGTTTATAAATCGAAACTCCAAGGTGTTGCCCACTCTTTAACTTCAATTCCACCTTACCGCAACTATATTCAATGGCTGGCATCGCGGGATAATCACTCATCTGAGCAATTTTGGCGAGAACAATTCGCAGATTTAGCAAGTCCGACTCCGATATCTTGGGAACTAGAGGATACTGAAGTTCTCCAGGATTTGCCTGATTATCAAGAAGCTGAACTACGTTTGAGTGACAAAGAATTTACCACGTTGCAGCAGATGGCGCAAAACTGCCACTTGACACTCAATACTTTGACTCAAGGCGCTTGGGCGCTGCTGTTGCAAAAATACGGTGCGGGAGAAGACGTGGTTTTTGGTGTAACTGTTTCCGGGCGACCCCCGGAAATTACAGGAGTGGAGAACATGGTTGGGTTGTTTATCAATACCCTCCCCATGCGTGTTGCCTTAGAACCTTCGCTAACTGTTGCGGCTTGGCTAGAAAAGATTCAACAGCATCATGTGCAGATGCGAGAATATGGATATAGCAAACTGACAGATATCCAAAAGGAAATTTCGCTGGCGGCGGGAGAATCGTTATTTGAGAGTATTTTAGTCTTTGAAAATTACCCCGTTGACCAAAGTTTAAAAGAGCAGGGACAGCATTTTCGAGTTGATGATATCCAGTTTTATGAACGAACTAATTACCCCTTAACAGTAGGTGTAATTCCAGATAGGGGACTGCGATTCAAACTGAATTATCAAACAAAATTCCTGTCTGCAACAGCTGCGAAAACTCTGCTGTCACGTCTGCGAAATATTATAATAAATCTGGCTGAACACCCGAATTTGATGTTGGGAAACATCCAGGCTTTATCAGATCGAGAGCGCGATCGCACGATTAATGAAGGGAATGCTAATGCTATTGCTTGGGGAGATTTTCGTACAGCTCATCAGTTATTTGAAGACTGGGCAGATTTACACCCTAATGCTATGGCGTTAGTTTGTGATGATGGTGCAATTTCTTATGGCGAATTAGAAAAACTTACCAATCAATTAGCCGCCACCTTAATATCAACAGGCATTGGCTATGAATCAATTGTAGGTTTATATTTTCACCCTGACCTAGACTTTATTATTGCCCTACTGGCCGTGTTGAAAGCAGGGGCGGCATTTCTCCCCCTCGATCGCAGCTATCCCGAAACGCGGCTGCAATTCATTGTGGAAGATAGCCAAACTTCTCTGATTTTAACAAAAGAAGCCCCGCCGCCAGGATTATTTCCAGCTGATATTAAAGTGATAATTATTGGAGATGAAGAGAAATTATCAATACCTCATGACACTAACCGTCCTAATTTACAAGTTAGACTAGAAAATCTTGCCTACATTATTTACACCTCTGGTTCCACAGGGAAACCGAAAGGCGTTTTAGTGTCTCATGCAGGTATTCAAAATCTGGTACGCAATCAAACTGCGAGTTTTGGTGTCACAGCCGAGAGTCGCGTTTACCAATTTGCTTCTCTGAATTTTGATGCTGCAATTTCTGAGATTTTTATGGCCTTGGGTAGCGGCGCAACTCTATATCTGCAAGAAAAGGCAAATCGTTCTCCTAGTCCTGCTCTTTGGCAAGCATTAACCAATTGGCAAATTACTCATGTTACCCTTCCCCCGTCGCTACTCGCCGCCATTGAACCTACGAATTTACCGCAATTGCAAAACCTGATTGTGGCTGGGGAAGCAGCTTCTGGGGATTTACTTTGCCGCTGGCGTGGAGAGGAACGCCAAGTATTTAACGCCTACGGCCCCACAGAAGCAACAGTCTGCGCCAGCTTGATGAATTGCTCCCATTTACTTGGTGAACCCAGCATTGGCAAAGCGATCGCTAATGTCGATATTTACCTCTTGGACTCTTTTTTAGAACCAGTGCCTTTGGGTGTAATTGGGGAAATCTATATTGGAGGAATCAGTTTAGCACGAGGCTACTTACATCGCCCCAGCTTAACAGCAGAAGCTTTTATTCCCCATCCCTTTGCCAAAACACCGGGAGCTAGACTTTACAAAACAGGCGATCGCGGCGTTTACGACTTGCAAGGAAACATCCGGTTTAAAGGTCGGCAAGATGCTCAGGTAAAATTTAACGGTTATCGGATTGAATTAGGGGAAATTGAAGCTGCTTTAACCAGATACGCCACGGTAGACAGTGCAGTGGTGCTGCTGCGCCAAGATATGCCAGAACGCAAGCGCATAGTAGCTTACGCTCTGACACCCAAGGAAAACCCATCTACTACCAACGAATTACGGGATTATTTGACAGAGGTTTTACCAGCTTATATGATTCCCAGTGCCGTGGTGTTAGTCACACAATGGCCCCTCACTCCCAACGGCAAAATCGATCGCCAAGCCCTTCCCGCACCGGAAATATCAACAACCCCAACCATACCAAAAACTCAAACAGAGGAGATATTAGCCCAAGTCTGGATAGAAGTGTTGGGGCTAGAAACCGTCAATCCCGATGATAATTTCTTCGAGTTGGGGGGAGACTCAATCGTTAGTTTGCGAGTCACCTCTGGCGCCCGTAAAGCTGGATTGGACATTAACCCCAAAGACATTTTTGAAACACAAACCCTGAGAAGACTGGCGGCTGTTGCCAAACCCTTACATCAGCAAGTTGAAAATGCTGAACCGTTAACCGCTAGCATTCCCCTTGCTCCGATTCAGCGTTGGTTCTTTGAACAAAACTTGCCCCACCCGCACCACTGGAACCAAGTAGTAGCCCTGAGTGCCAGCGAACCTCTGAACATCAATGCCCTTGAGATTGCTTTGAAAGCTGTGGTTGCCCATCACGATATTTTGCGATCGCATTTCCGCAAAAATCAGAGCGTCTGGGAACAATCTTACTTCGGCTCTGCAACAAAACCTCCATTACGCATTGAAGACTTTAGCAGCCATCAACCTTGTTACCAACAAGATGTTCTAGAAGTTGTTGTCGAAGAAGAACAAAGAGACTTGAATTTAGAAAGTCCTCCCTTACTGCGAGTTCTCTATATCAAAAACTTAGAAGAGTATGGCAACGTCCTGTTTTTGTTTGGACATCACCTTGTATTTGATGGAGTCTCTTGGCGCATTCTGATTGAGGACTTAACCCTAGCTTATCAACAAGCTGTAATAGGCCAACCTATTTCCTTACCCGCGAAAACCTCCTCTTACAGGCAGTGGGCAACATCTCTGGAAACCCTGGCAAATTCTCCAGAAATCGCCAAAGATATTTTATTTTGGCAAGAAACACTCTCAAGTCCCAGCACTTCATTACCTGTTGATGACTTTGGTAGTAACACCGTAGACAGCTTAAGTGCGGAATCTACCCAAATAACAACAGTCGAAACCCAGGCTCTGCTGAAAGAAGCAACCGCAATTTATCACGCCAGTGTACAAGAAATACTCTTAACCGCACTACTCGATACGCTGACTCAATGGAACGGTTCATCCCATGTACTGATTGATTTGGAAGGGCACGGACGAGAGATACTTGCAAGCGGGCTTGATTTATCAAGAACCGTAGGTTGGTTTACCTCGCTCTACCCCGTTCTTCTCAAGAAACCAAGCAAGAATCCTAACCGAGAAAACATGCTCAAGGAAATGAAAAAACAAATGCGAGCTATTCCCCATCACGGACAAAGCTTTGGCTTGCTACGTTATCTCAGTCAGGAGAAAGCTATCGGCGAAACACTAGCAAATACTAACAAAGCGCAGATTAGTTTTAATTATCTGGGGCAAATTGATAGCCAGCAAAATAGTAACAATCTTTTCAACCTCAGCAATGTTCCCACAGGTTCGGGAATGTTTGGTAAACAAAAACGTCCCCACCTTTTAGCTGTTAACGCTCGCATTCAAAGCGAATGTATGTATGTTGACTGGACATACAGCAAGAATATTCATCACCCTGAAACCATACGCCGCCTTGCAGAAAGCTATCTGCACAACCTCCGCGCTTATCTAAAAGATAATACCGTTTCTGAGGAATTATTCTATACTGCTAGTGACTTTCGTATGGTTGAGATGACAGAAAGCCAACTCGATTCTCTGTTAGCAGATTTGGAAGTATAAAAAAGAGCGTTGCAGAACAGTGGGATTTGGTGAAAGCAGGGGAGGCAGGGGGAATTTTGGAAGTTACCAAATCATCCTGCAACTATGCAACGTCACGATTCATAATTCATAATTGCTAATGACGTTCTCGCAAATCCCGAACGCTGGCTGCACTATCGGTTTAATTACGAATTACGAATTAGTAATTCTTGTTGGACTCTAAATCTAACGTGAGTTCGATAAGTCTTATTTGACCTCTCCCACAACCCCTCTCCGTGTCGGAGAGGGGAGTAAAAAGCTGAATTTTTCGTTGCTCACTCCCTTTCCGTTTCCCAGAGGCAGGCTGGGAGGGAGAAGTTCATCGAACTCATGTAAAATCTAGAAGTGCAGTTATCTTGAGGCACAAACGCAAGGTAGACGCTCAAATCTGCGTTCTACCATTTTTTTGCCTATATTTATATTTCGGACAGGTTTCAGGACTAAAGTCATAAAATTAGATGACTATAGGGAATATCAAGAAAGTGGTTTATTAAATACATTAGTTATAGAATAAATTACTAGAAAACACCTGATGAAATTATCAGCGATCGCAGTTAATAAATTAACTAAAAATAGCCTCATAAATACTGGTATTTTTCAGGCAGGAGTTGAATTAAACTTATGAGAAAATTTCAGCTATTAACACTTCTTCTATGTTCAATCAGTGTGTGTACTGCCTGCAATATGCAGAAGCAAAATCATATCCAAGAGACTTCTGTAGAACCTGCATTAGTAACATCTGTTGTAGCCTTGGGGCGAATTGAACCAGAAGGCGAAGTTATTAAACTCTCAGTACCAAATGCCCAAGATAGCCGCGTCAACAAAATTCTAGTTAAAGAAGGCGACTTTGTAAATGCCAATCAGGTGATTGCAATTCTACAAGGTATTGAGCGTAGAGAAGCAGATTTATCTGATGCACAGACAGATGTGCGGCTAAAACAGGCAGAACTTGCTAAAATACAGCAGGGAGATGCCAAAAAGGCACAACTAGCGATGCAAAGGGCGGCGATCGCCAGCTCAAAAGCCCAACGGATAGGTGAAATTAAGCAGAAAAAAGCAGCGATCGCCAGCACAGAAGCGACTCTCCGTGAAGCCCAACTCACCTATCAACGACGACAAGCGTTAGCAAGTAATGGTGCCATTTCTCGTGCCGATCGAGATTCAGCACAACGCGAGTTGGCAACAACCCAAGCTACTTTAGCTGAACGCAAAGCTGATTTGGAGCAAACCGAAAAAACCCTGCAATCCTCTATAGCCCAAGAACGGGCAAAACTAGCACAATTGCAAGAGGTGCGTCCAGTGGATATTGAAATTGCCCGGGCGCAACTGGATAAAGCTAAGATTGCCGTTAACCAAAGAAAGGCGGATTTAGAAGATGCAAAGGTACGAGTACCTATTGCAGGACAAATTCTGAAAATAAATACGCGTATTGGAGAGCAAGTTAATACCAGTCAGGGCATTGTGGAACTAGCTCAAACTAACCGGATGTATGCGATCGCCGAGATTTCCGAAACTGATATTAACAAAGTCCGTATGGGACAACAAGCTGTGATATCCAGCGAATATGGCGGTTTTACAGGCGAGATTCAGGGCGTTGTCGAACAGATTGGTTTGCAAATTGGCAAGCAAACCCTTCAAGATGCTGACAGCAGCAGTGCCAGCGGTAATGACACTGGTAGTCCCACAACCGATCAAAATGCACGGGTGATTGCTGTTAAAGTTCGCATCACTCCCAAAGATAGTCCTAAGGTCGCTGCACTAACTAACATGCAAGTTCGCGTCAAGCTTGATATTGCCACAAATAACAATGCAGCCAAAGTCCAAGAACAAATACCTCCCTCAGAATAAATAAAGTTGGTTTGCATTCAAATATCTAATTTGTTTGCGGATTTTTTGACTGTGCCAATTTGAGATTTTAGCTTTTAGATTGCAGAAAAAATTTCAAATCCAAAAATTGAGTGAATATTTTGTACTTCCACGGATTGCTTGCCATTAACTAATAATAAAAATCAGGAAAATTCCGATGTTAAAATCTTTGTTTAACCATCTTCAGACTCAGCGTCCTTTAGCGTGGGCGCAGTTATCGCATCAAAAAACTCGTCTTGCTGTTGCAATGGGTGGCATCGCATTTGCCAATGTTCTGATATTTATGCAACTGGGATTTCGCACACTGTTTACTGAAGGTGCTACAACATTACCCGCTAGTTTGAAAGGTGATTTGTTTTTGCTCAATCCTAGTACAGAATTTTTAGGTGCTAATGGATTCGATCGCATTCGTCTTTACCAAGCAGGTGGGATTAAAGGAGTTGCTTCAACGATTCCAGTTTATATAAATCAAAGCACTTGGGCGTACTCCAAAGAACAAACCTCGTTTCAAGCAAGAGTGTTTGCCTTTAATCCCAGTCAAATAGTCTTTAATATCCCAGAAATAAATCAACAGCGTGAAAAATTAAAAATTCCTCACAGCGTCTTGTTTGACCGCCTTGCAAAACCTTCCTTTGGGCCCATTCCTCAATTATTTGCCCAAAAAGGTGAAGTCAAAGCCTTGCTTAAAAATCATCGGATTGCTGTTGTGGGATTGTTTAATCTTGGTAACTCTTTTTTTCTCGGAGAAGGCAACCTGATGATGAGTGAAGATAATTATGCTGATTTGTTTGGAGAGAATGCACTCAATCAGGTCAGTGTGGGGATAATTACCTTGAATCCAGGAACTAATCGAGAAGCAGTGAAGGCTGGGATTGTGGCAAATATTCCTGGTGTCAAGGCATATACTCATGAGGAACTAATTGCCAAGGAGCTACAGTTTCAAAACACGAACCCAACTGGGCCTATTTTCAGCTTTGGTGCGATTATGGGATTTATTGTAGGTGTCGTTATTGTCTATCAAGTTCTCTATGCCGATATCAGTGACCACTTAGCACAGTATGCCACCCTGAAAGCAATGGGTTATTCTGACTTAGCACTGTTGGGGGTGATTTTCCAAGAAGCAGCGATTCTCGGAATCTTAGGCTTCATCCCTGGATTTGTCACTTCATTTGGTATGTACAGCTTTCTGTCTGTAATTACTCGTCTGCAACTGGTAATGAGTCTGAATATTGCTGTCACTGTTTTCATTTTGACAATGTTTATGTGTATTGCTTCCGCTGCAATCACCTCTAACAAACTTCGTTCTGCCGATCCCGCTGATGTGTTTTAGTATTAAATTTTGAATTGCAAATGATAGCTTTAGTATTCAAATCTGAAAACTCACACAAATTTCTTGAAATCAAAAATTTTTTGGTTCAAAAATGGCACTAAAAACTTTTAACTCACAACTCGAAATTTCAAACCAAAAACTCTCTTCTGCGATTATTTCCATTGAGAATCTCAATCAAAGCTTTGGCAAAGGAGACTTACAAAAGCCTGTACTTATAGATATTAATCTAGAAGTTCATCCGGGTGAAATAGTAATTCTTACAGGCCCATCAGGCAGCGGGAAAACTACCTTGCTGACACTGATTGGAGCATTACGTTCTCTACAAGCAGGCAGTTTACAAGTTATTGGGCAAGAATTGAATGGTGCTAGTAAAAAAAAGTTGATTCAGATACGTAGTCAAATTGGCTTTATCTTCCAGGCACATAATTTGCTTCAATGTCTCACAGCTTGGGAAAACGTTTGTATGTCGCTGAAATTACATAAAAATCTCACAGTTAATGAACGCAAAACACGTTCTATAGCAATACTAGAAGCAGTCGGGCTAGGCGAGTATGTGAATTATTACCCAAACAATCTATCTGGCGGACAAAAGCAAAGAGTAGCGATCGCTCGTGCGTTAGTAAGTCAGCCAAAGTTAGTTTTAGCAGATGAACCCACAGCATCTCTAGACAGTCAATCTGGGCGTGATGTAGTGCAAATTATGCAAAGACTAGCAAAGGAACAATATTGCACCATCCTACTTGTTACCCACGATAACCGCATTTTAGATATAGCCGATCGCATTATTCATATGGAAGATGGTCGCCTACTAAACAAGGTAAGTCCTGTTTAGAAAACGGTCAGATATCTCAAAGCTCGTAGTTGCACTGTGTTTGCGTGCATATCAAGTAGAGATTTTTGACTGGAATTCGTCAACCGAATCCACCATAATATCATATCCGGTTAAAGTACTTATCTATCATGAAGACCGCAGAGGGGAGGGTTTTTTGGGCTTTCTACATAAATTTGGGAATCATAACTAATTAGCCGGACATGATATAACTGCATAAGTAAGTTTCACCCACCACTATAGATATGTAGCAAGGTTACGCGATTAACCATTACCAAGTAAATCATCGATCGCTAACAAGCTTTTTGGAATTGCAAGCAAAGCTATCAAATCAATCAGCGAGATTTATCAGTCATTAAAATATATGGAGTATATGGATAAACATTTCTAATAAGACGTGTCAATCATTATGAGAGAAAAAAATCTGCGGTTGGACTTCTCTCTGTTGAACACTCCCAAAAATCAGGGTTTTTTGAGTAATCGCAATTTTGTCAAGTGAACATTTTAACTGAGTTACAAACAGAGGTAGTGGAATTACATAAGTATTGCCAGCAATTAACAGAGGAAAACAGAAAACAAGAACAAGAAACTTTAAAAAACAAAGTTGAATAAGGAGTCCAAAAACTATCAGCTTTGACTGGGCAGATCAATATTTTGGCTGCTGAACTAGAAGCTGAAATTATCAAATTTAAGGAAGTTGCTGTTGAGGTTAATTGCAGCTATCATGCGGTGCAAAAACCGCCAAATTTCACAGAAATGGGATGTGATAAATCAAAGGTTCGTTGGAGACCTTCAAATATATGGCAGGTTGATTATTTAGCCATTCCTACTGTAATTAGACTCGAATCTAAATTTGTTTTAACAGCCAAAACTATTGATATGTTCAAAAAGGAACCAAAAATTGATGTCCAACAAAAGGTTAAAAAAGCAACAGAAAGCCGAGAAGCATTTTTAAAGTGGTTGACAAAGCAACGTCAGGGAAGTTCTGAGTCCTAACAATGAAGTAAAAAAATAATATTCATAAAAGTTAGTGTGCTCGAATATTGGTTGTACTACTCAATCAAGTAAACACTTTTGTAACTAAGGATAAGGTTTCATATGTTCAACCAAGAAAACGAACAACAAAGCGAGATTATATATCTTGTTGTTGTAAACCATGAGGAACAATATTCCATTTGGCCGAAATGGAAAAATGAACTCCCATTAGGGTGGAAAGCTACAGGTAAAGAAGGCTCTAAAGAAGAATGTTTGGCGTATGTAGAAGAAGTATGGACAGATATGCGTCCTTTAAGCTTGCGTAAAGTCATGGCAGAAGTAAGAAGCTAAACAATTGATGAGTTAAAGAGGGAGTGGGAGACAAGCACTAAAAGTAATAAATCATACAATAATACCAATTCTAAATTCGTAATAAACGGATGCAAGGCAACAGCACCGGTACTCAGGTTTTAACTGGATTTCTATCTTTTAGATCCGTATCTTTAATTTGGAAAATTGGTATAAGCTACGCTTTTTCCATGCCCTTTTTTCTCAATTTACCCCGAATCCCAAGAATGAAATGTTTTGTAGTTGTACCGATGAACGCCAAACACTTTTCTAATCCTTGGGTAATGTTTCCCAAGCCAAATCCTCAAGCCAGCCTGCGCCTATTCTGTTTTCCCTATGCAGGGGGTAAAGCATTAACCTTTCGCACATGGACGAGCAGTTTACCGCAGAATATTGAAGTTTGTCCGATTGAACTTCCCGGACGGGGAGTTCGGTTGATGGATAAGCCTTTTACTGAGATGTCGCTGCTTACAGAAGCGATCGCCGAAGCGATATATCCATATTTGGACAAGCCATTTGCCTTTTTCGGTCACAGTATGGGGACTTTAATCAGCTTCGATCTGGCTCGTAAGATTCGCAAAAAGTACAGTCTTTTTCCAGCACATCTGTTTGTTTCCGGTCGCGGCGCACCTCACGTTCCTGATGACGTTTCGCCCATCCACGCCCTAAGCGAACTTGAATTTATAGAAGAACTGCGCCGTCTTAACGGTACTCCTAAAGCAATTCTGGAGAACAACGAACTCATGCAACTGCTGCTTCCGATGTTGCGGGCAGATTTTACGATGATTGAAAACTATCTTTATCTTCCCGAACTTCCCCTTAACTGCTCTATTACTGCCTTTGGTGGTTTGCAGGACTCTAGAAGTACGTGCGATCGCCTCGAATATTGGCGAGAACAAACGAGTGCTGATTTCTCACTGCACATGTTTCCTGGCGATCACTTTTTTTTACACTCAGCCGAATCGCTGCTTCTTGAGACTCTTTCTAGAAAACTTGCTCTACTTACACCAAAGGTGTTCCCCCAACAGCCAGTAATTTTGGGTTGATTCTTAAATCAGTAAACAGTTTTCAGACGGATACTGCTTCGCCAGCTTTTTCCTAATAGTATTTCACTTTATTTAAAAATTTATTGCAATTTAATTTATGAGCAAGGTTCCAAAAATTATCCATCAGATTTTTTTCGCAGGTGAAGCAGCGGCTCCAGAAAACTATCGTCGTTATCACCAAACTATTCTCGATCGTCATCCTGATTGGGAACATCGCTTTTGGGATGAAACACAATGCCGTAATTTAATTAAAGAGAATTATTCTTGGTTTTTGGATGTTTACGATTCTTATCCCTATCGAATTCAGCGTTGCGACGCTATCCGATATTTTATACTTCACTACTATGGGGGATTTTATATTGACATGGATGTTGAATGCCTCAAGCCGATTGACGATTTGTTGGAAAACTTTGAATTGATTCTTTCTAAACTTATTGAGTTTAGTAACGCCATCATGGGCAGCATTCCGAAACATCCGCTTTGGTTGCAGGTTTTCGAGGAAATGCAGCAACGCCAACACCAAAACCAGCCAAATATCGGTTTTTCTTTCAAAAATTCTATGCCTTATTATGTGGGCTACAGCACCGGGCCAATTTTATTGAATTATTGTGTATTGGCTGGCAAATTCCATGAAAGTCCGACAGTTAATGTTTGTCCGGGATACATTTTTGAACCAGGTGCCCCGATGGAAATGGATGGTAAAATCTTCAAAAGTGAAGTTACAGAAAAATCTTATACCATCCACCACATGACTAGCCATTGGCTTACCCCACGTTATCGAATATTGAGTAATATTTTTAGTGTTTTTGCAAATTTTTATTGGAGTATTCGTTCTTCACTCCAACCAAATTGAGCCGTTCAAAGCCCTAAAATATTTAGAATTTATAGAGCAGACTAGATATTTTTAATTCTCATTCTGGGGTTAACTATGAAACATTGGCAAACACAATCTTAATTAGAAATACCATGTCAATACTTGAGGTTTGCAACCTGCAAAAGACATACCAACAACGTAGAAAGCGAATAGAAGCATTACGTGGGGTATCTTTTAAGATCAATGCGGGAGAAGTGCTAGCTTTTCTTGGCCCGAATGGAGCAGGTAAAACAACCAGTATTAAGATGATTGCAGGTTTAATTCAACCCGACTCAGGTTCGGTAAGAATCGCAGGTTGCGATCCCCAGCGCAATCCGCAAGCATTGCGATCGCTTGGTGCAGTACTCGAAGGAAGCCGCAACCTCTACTGGCGGCTGACACCACAGGAAAATCTGGAGTACTTTGGAGTATTGAGAGGTAGCAGCCCAAAAGCAACCCATGAACAAGCAATGAGGTTGCTAGATCGATTTGGTTTGATTCACAAACGTCGCACACCAGTTAAAGCACTTTCTCGTGGAATGCAACAGAAGTTAGCTATTGCAGTAGCTTTAGTTCACAAGCCCAAGCTTCTACTTTTGGATGAACCAACTTTAGGCTTAGATGTTGAAGCTAGTCAGAATGTCAAAGCTTTGGTGCGAGAAATAGCTCTTGAAGGATGTGCAGTCCTCCTGACAACCCATCAACTTGATTTAGCAGAGGAAATTTCAGACCGAGTAGCCATAATTCAAAATGGCAAGATTATTGCTGAGGAATCAACTTTTGATATTATTAAGCGTTTTTCTGGCTCGACTTATATTATCGCAGTTGAAGGCGCACTAAACCAAATGCAAATCAGCAAAATTGAGGCATTAGGAGCAATCGTTGAGGCTGGACAAATTGTTTATGCTGGAAGCAAACAAGGACTGTATCGAGTATTGACACTTCTGGAACCCCTGCCTTTATTATTCGTGAAACAGGAACAATCTGACCTGACTCAAATATTCTTAAAGTTAGTGCGAGAACACAATTATGTTTAATTTATTCCAAGCGGAATTTAAACGTATCTGGAAAGAATTTATTCGCTACCCTGTTGATTCAATTAGTGGTATCCTTGTCACCTCTTTCTTTTTTTATGGAATGTTTTTTGGCGCGCACTACATTGCAGGCCCTAACATCCAATTTGGCGATCGACTGGATACAATCCTAGCTGGCTATGTGCTTTGGACACTGGTGGTTTTTATTCTCCAAGGTATTGCGATGGAACTACAAATTGAAGCGCAAACCGGAACTCTAGAACAAATATTCTTGTCACCATTCGGCACCTTAAATGTCTTATTGATCCGAGCAATGGCAAATCTGACATTATATTTAGTGCTGATAGTGGGTATTCTACTACTCACGATGATTCTTACGGGACGTTACCTACACTTTTCGCCCCTTGCCCTTCTGCCGCTGATTACGGTCTTACTAGGAGCTTATGGTATATCCTTAATGATGGCTGCTTTAACCCTACTGTTTAAACGCATACAGCAACTATCTGGGCTGATTCAGTTTGCACTATTGTTTTTGCTTGCTCTTCCCATTGAAACCTGGAATGGATCGCTCCAAGGTGTCAAACTAGTATTACCAATGACTGTAGGTTCAGGTGTTCTTCGTGATTTAATCGCACGCGATCGCGGTTTAGATTTTTCTCTGCTTGCTCTTGCTGGACTCAATGGGGTAGTTTATTTTGTTTTGGGCGGCTTGGTTTTTCTGTGGGCCCAAAGAACAGCGAAGCGTCATGCGATTCTTAATGGGTATTAATTTTATTGGCTCAAGTTAAAGAAAAATCATCTGAAAGGCAGATGCAATTTGTGTATATCCCAAGGAATAGTTGCGTTTGTCCTAATTAATCCAGTAATGGCTCATTACCTGAATTTTGGTAACACTAATCTGCAATCTGGTTATCGTAAATTAAAGGGTTTAAGAACCTGCAATCTACATGTAGCACCCATTTCAGTCGGGGTTTAAATCACCGTCTAAAATGTCTTTAATTTTGAGTTTTGTTAGCGCAGCGTTAGCGAGTCCCCGAGCGTCATTTTGAATTTGGAATTGTTAACTGTTTTCCTATTATCCATTACCACCAAGAGCGAATATCCTCTCACCTCAGATATTATAAATTAGGAATTTTTATGAAATTAGAAGATGTTCGAGCAATAGTTACTGGCGCTGCTAGTGGAATTGGGCGTTGTATCGCTCTGGAACTTGCCCGTGCAGGTGCCCTAGTTGTTGGCGGCGATATCGACGTAGATCGTCTTCAAGAATTGGAAGTCGAAAGTGCTAATCTGCCTGGAAAAATCTACGGAGTACATGTTGACGTAGCCAATGAATCGCTGGTGAAAAGCTTTGTGGAATTGGCTTTTGAAAAACTTGGATCTGCTAACACGTTGGTTAACAATGCTGGTATTCTGCGAGATGGTTTACTCGTTTCTTGTGACGAAGAAGGTTGGTTGCGTAAGCTGCCAACAGCACAATGGAAGCGAGTAATTGATGTCAATCTCACAGGACCCTTTTATATGACGCGAGAATTTGCCGCCACCGCTATGGAGAGAAATATTTCTCAAAGTGTAATCATAAACATTTCTTCCATAACGCGATCGGGTAATCCCGGTCAATCGAATTATAGTGCTTCCAAGGCGGGTCTAGACGCATTAACACGCACTTGGGCGCTGGAATTGGCAAATAGAGGCTTTCGCGTTGGTGGCATAGCTCCGGGATTGACAGAGACACCTATACTCGGTCATGTATCCAAAGAATCTCAGGCAGATATGATTTCTAAAATACCTTTGGGCCGCATGGGTCAGCCTTATGAAATCTGGCAGGCTATGCGTTTTATTCTTGAGTGCGATTATTTTACCGGAAGAGTCATCGAAGTAGATGGGGGAGCGGAGTTTTAAAAAATTGCTTGCCACTCTAATACCGTTTCACTTTAAGATTGATACAAATAGGCAGCAGGGGAGCAGGGGGAAAGAATTAGAGATTGATTATTTGTATCAAACACTTCGTGAAATGGTATAACACCCCTTTGCCCAAGTTTTGGGTATAAAGCACACTTGATTGCCTGTTTGGAAAGTTTTTACCTCCCTTTTTTATTCCAACTTTACGGCGCTCTAACCCCCTGTGGGAGTCGGTCGCTTAAATTTTTGTCAGTCAACCAGGTTTCGATCTCTCACTTATTGGGTATTCAGAGCCATTCGCAGTCAACAGTAAGCTCATTCGTCACCTCTCCAGTATTTAGCGTGGATTTTGGCTCAAATATAAGGACATGAACTTCCTCTTCAGCAAAGGGAAGATGCTGAATACTTCGAGCTATAATCGTGAAATCCCCTTCTCGAAGAACAATCTCACGATTTTCTAACTTGATCTTTAGCTCCCCTTTGAGCACGAGGAAAAACTCATCCTCGTTGTCATGGCGATGCCAAACGAACTCACCCTTAAACTTGGCCAACTTGATAAACTGACCATTGAGTTCCCCAACGATTTTCGGATTCCAATATCTGTCGATCAGCCTCAATTTCTCAGCTAGGCAAACTCGTTCACCAGTTATCTTATTCATATATTCACCTCAGTTACAAGAATGAAGATTCGCTGATTTTTCTGAAGTGAGGAAAAACTTCAAAGTTTATTGTCGCAAACATTTTTTGAATTAGTATTACCCAGCAAAATTTCTTGAATAGCTGCGGTCAAGCCTTTGACATCAGGTTCTTTCATTAGACTCTCATGCTCTCCGGTGATGCTGCAAATGCGCACCTGCTTGCTGGTTAATTTCTGCCAACCTACACTGTCATCAGCGGGAAACTGTTGTGTGAGTGCAACAGTTTTGAACAGGGATAGAGGAGATTTAATTGGTTTTGGTTGATAGCAAAGACTCGTCTGCGTGTTGGCTTTGAAAACGTTAAGCAATCCCCGCACGAGATTCTTTCCAGAATTAGGAGGAACGATTTCATGATGTTGCAACAATTGCAACACATGCTCAAATCGTTTTTGTGTATCTAAAACTGCAAGTTCTTCTGAGGAAATATTTACAGATTCGTTAAAGTGAAGTCCAATCTGTTTCACCATAAAGGCAAGGAGAGCGGCTTCGTCATCTAACGATGCCTCTTTTTCCATGTTGGGTAAGGGGGGATGGGTATCAATAATTAAGAGATTTTCAATTTTTTCTCCTGCGGCTTCCAATTGAGATGCTATTTCAAAGGCAACGAGTCCGCCAAAAGAGTAGCCCCCTAGCAAATAGGGGCCGTTTGGAACTATTTCTCGCATCGCTTTAATGTAAGTAGAAGCCATTGCCTCAATGGAATCTAAAGGCTGTTGTTCGCCATCTAAACCAGGTGCTTGGAAGGCGTAAAGCGGTTGGTTTTTGCCGAAAATGCTTGCAAAAATTGAGTATGACAAGGCATAACCCGCTCCTGGATGTACGAGAAATAGAGGCAAGCGATCGCCTTTAGGTTGTAGGGTTAGTAGAACATCAGTATTACTCGGTTTGCTCTCGCCTTCTAAGTGGAGGGCAATCTTTTCCACAGTTCCCTCACGGAAAAAGCTGACGACAGGAAGGCTGTACCCTAATTGCTTTTCGATTTGGGCTATCAAACGGATCGCCAACAGAGAATGTCCGCCCAGTTCAAAAAAATTATCGGTAACACCAATCAAACTTACCTGAAGTGCTTCTTCCCACAGTTCCACCAATTTATGTTCTAACGGTGTGCGCGGTGGAATCCGTTTGCTCAAACGTGCTTTACCATCAGTGCTTGGCGCAGGTAATATTTTTCTGTTAACCTTGCCGTTAGGCGTTAAAGGTATAGCCTCTAAGAATACAAATGCTGACGGCACCATGTACTCAGGCAACTTTTGTTTCAAAAACTGGCGCAGTGCGATCGCGCTAGGTGGATTCAGATGGGGGACAACGTAAGCGACAAGCTGCTTGTTACCTGGTTGGTCTTCCCGATCGATAACTGTTATTTCCCGCACATCTGGATGCTGGCTCAACAAAGTTTCGATTTCTCCTAGTTCGATCCGGAAACCGCGAATTTTTACCTGATTGTCAAGGCGGTTCAAAAATTCAATCTTGCCATCGGGTAGATAGCGGGCTAAGTCGCCTGTTTTATAAAGGCGGGCACCCTCTCGATCGCTAAATGGGTTAGGGATGAACTTGGATGCTGTTAAATCCGGGCGATCGTAGTAGCCTCTAGCCAAACCAACACCGCCGATATATACCTCGCCTGGAATACCAATAGGAACGGGTTGCAGTTCTCGATCTAGCAGATACACGAGTAAGTTTTGTAATGGTTTCCCAATGGGGATCTCTCGCCGATCGAGTTCTAATTCTGACAAATTACAGATGGTTGCTGATACTGTAGCTTCCGTAGGCCCGTATTCGTTCAGCAGTTGGGGATATTCACCCACACACTTTTTCCAGGCATTTACTTGTTCTGGAAGTGCCCGCTCACCTCCAATCACGACCAAACGCAAGCACTCAGGTAGTAGCAAATTTCCAAGTGTTAATTCAAAAGTCACTTGTTGCCAGTATGCTGTTGGCACATCCAATACCGTCACGCCATAATCTTGACAGTTTTGCATGAAAGTTGCCACGGAACTCAACATTTCATTGGTACGCAATATTAAGGTTCCGCCGGATACCAGGCAAGAATAAATTTCCGCAACTGCGACATCGAAACTAATAGATGCAAACTGGAGAAAACGCTCTCCACTACTGAAGCCGCATTCCAGAATCCGCCCCTGCGTATAATTGACTAAAGACTGATGTTGAATCATAACTCCTTTGGGCTTGCCAGTAGACCCAGAGGTGTAAATCAAATAAGCCAAATTATCGGGGTTAACCTGACTAACTAGATTCTCCTTACTTTGGTAAGAAATTTCTTGCCAGCTTGTATCTAAGAAAACTATACGTCCTTGATATTCTGGAAGTTCTGGTAGCAAATAATTCTGAGTTAACAACACCGAGGTTTGGGAATCCTCTAGCATGAAGGTCAAACGTTGCTGGGGTAATTGTGGGTCTAAAGGCAGATAAGCCCCGCCAGCTTTCAGGATTCCCAACAGCCCAACAATCATTTCTAAAGAGCGCTCCATGCACAGACCCACTAGCACCTCTGGCCCTACGCCCAAGGATTGCAGGTAGTGCGCCAAATGATTTGCCCGCTCGTTTAACTCGTGGTAGGTAAGCTGTTGCTCGTTAAATACTACTGCTAGAGCCTCTGGTCTTTGTTGCACCTGAGTTTCAAACAACTGATGGATAGATAAATCTTGGGAATAAGACTTCTGAGTTTCGTTCCATTCCACTAACAACTGATGTTGCTCGCTTGCTGGCAGTAGAGGCAATTCTGTCAGATGCAACTGAGGATTGGCAACAATGGCTGCTAGCAAAGTCTGAAAATGCTTCTCCAGGCGCTCAATAGTTGCTGGTGCAAACAAATCAGTATTATATTCCCACGCGCCCTCAAGTCCCTTTTCTGTCTCCATCATCGACAGAGTTAAATCAAACTTGACGGTGACGCTTTCCATTTCCAAAGGAGTCAGCCTGAGATTAGGCAGTTCCAAATTTCCGATCGGTGCATTCTGCAAGACAAACATCACTTGGAACAAGGGGTTATGGCTCAGGGAACGCTCTGGTTGCAGCTCTTCAACCAGTTTCTCAAAAGGCAAATCTTGATGGGCATAGGCTGACAAGGTTTTCTGTTTAATCCGCTCCAGCAACGCTGCAAACGACGGATTGTCTGTGACATCGGTTCTGATAACTAGAGTATTGACAAAAAAGCCAATTAGCTGTTCGATTTCTTTACGGTTGCGGTTAGCGATCGGGGTTCCAACTAACAAGTCGTGTTGTCCAGAATAACGCATCAACAGAGTTTTAAACACCCCTAACAATCCCATGAACAGGGTAGCGCCTTGAGATTCACAGAACTGCTTAAAGCCATCGTAGTTTTTGCGGTCTACCACAAAAGGAATTTCACGACCTTGATAAGAAGCGATCGCTCGACGGGGATAATCAGTTGGCAATTCTAAAGGTTCTAATTCTCCGGCGAGTTCCTGCTTCCAATAATCAAGTTGCTGTGGGAGTTGGGTTTTCTCAAAGGTACTGCGCTGCCAGCTAGCAAAATCGCCGTATTGTAGAGATAGTGGTGCTAAAGGTAATTCCTTACCTGTACAAAATGCTGTATAAATCGCAGACAATTCCTGCACCATTACTCCAAATGACCAAGCATCGGAAATAATATGATGCATCACCGCTACAAACACATGGGCATCCTCGGACAACTTATAGAGATAGATGCGAAGCAAGGGCCCATTTTGAAGATTAAAGGGACGCACCGACTCCGAGATCGCTGCTTGTTTGAGTATCTCTTCTTTGTCTTGCAAGTGGCTGAAATCGGTAATCAACAGCGATATATCATTTAATTCGTTGATAATTTGCACGGGATTACCACTGGCATCCTGAGAAAATTTTGTACGTAATACCTCATGCCGTTGGACTAGCTCCTGCAAACTGCGTTCAAACGCTTGTTGGTTTAAACATCCGTCCATGCGGAAGCCTACCGCAATGTTATAAGCAGGATTATTCGCCTCTAATTGGTCGAGGAACCACAGTCTTTGCTGAGAAAAAGAGAGTGGTAAGTTGTCACGTTGAGCAATTTTTGGGATCTGAACGCTCTGATTGGTCTGATTCTCGGTTTTAGTTACGAGCAAATCAATTTGTTCCGCAAGACCAACGAAGGTAGGATATTCAAAAATTGTTCGCAAAGGTAAGGCTAAATTAAATTCTTCCCGAATTCGAGAAATCAGTTTCGTCGCCAGTAGAGAATGTCCACCCATTTGGAAAAAATTGTCCGTTAGTCCAACGCGCGAGCCTCCAAGTACATCGTTCCACATTTTACTTAAACGTTCTTGGGTGGCGGTTGTTAATTTAACATCAGAATCCTTGGTAATTGTCTCCACAAGTTCTGGTGCAGGTAAAGCACGTCGATCTAATTTGCCGCTGGGAGTCATGGTCAGCTTCTCCAGCAGCACAAAAGCGGCAGGGATCATGTATTCTGGAAGTTCTTCCCGTGCATATTGCTGGAGTGCGGGAATCAGCGCCTTGGCAAAACGTGCTTTCAAAGGATTTACCCAATATAATTGCGTTGGTTTCAGGGGGGCGCTATTTTGGGTAATAGGCATCACAGGTTTTGCCCCGTTTGCAGTATAGAAGCAAACGTCAAAATAATTAGCACCAAAATCTTTTGAGTAGCTAATTGTGACTTGACAACCTGCTTGTTGGGCAAGTTGATAGAATTTTTGCGGGTCAACAGCTGTTTCTGAATTCAGCTTGTTCAATAACTCGCGCAGTTCGCCGACTGTAGCGAATCCGTTATTTCCCTGATACCACTGTAAAATAGTTTCGTCTTGAAACAGACGAGCATTGGGGACACCCCGCCAAGCAATGGGCAATTCTAGCCCCTTGATTGATTGCAGATTTTTTTGCTTCCAGTCTTCCCAGACAGGTTCAAATGTATGAGCTTTGGCAAAACTGCCTTTTTTGTGAAGAACCACATCATAACGGTATTTAGTTAGTTCATTATGTGCGGTTTCTGCTTTGAGGTGAACTTCCACTCCCTCTAGATTTGGCAAAACCTGCGATAGATTTACAAAGAAGACTGGATCGAGAACGAGTTCGTTTTCTTTTTGAGTAACTCGTCTAACTAAGGCGGCAAAAGCTTCTCGGTCAGTTTCATCCGCAGCTTGGAAACAAGCTATGCTGGCGTGAAAAGCGTTTAAAGTCGGCAGGTGGCGATTATCGCCGATAAATAAACTTCCTCCGGGAGCTAGCGCTTGTAATGCTTTGGCAATCACTTGCTGGAAGTATTCAATTGAAGGAAAATACTGTGCTACAGAGTTAATAATAATCGTATCAAAATAGCCAGAAGGAATATTTGCAAAATCCTTCGCTTCCTGATGGAACAAGCGAATATTGCTTAAAGAGTGTTTCTGAGTGAGATTTTCTAGACGAGCGATCGCTTGTTGGGAAAAGTCCGTCGCCCAATAAGATTCAACATCAGGCGCAATATTGAAAAGAATCATCCCAGTACCGCATCCAATTTCTAAAACGCGTTTTGGAGCCAAGGTTTGAATGCGTGTCAGGGTATTGTTTAGCCACTCGCGCATTTCTGGCGCAGGAATAGGCTGACCATCATAGCTGTTGTTCCAACCAATAATATTAAAAGCTACATCAGCTTCGGTTTCACTAGCGCTATAGTTTTCGTCAAAAGTATATTGCCATTCTTGAGTTTGCTCTCGTGTTAAGTTTTCATAATCGGGTATTTTCGCCAAATCAGTCTCAGGCACGATGTAAGCAACCAGTCGCACATCTTCTTGACTTTCCTGTTGGGTAATTACGCAAGCTTCTCGCACACTCGGATGACGCTGCAAAAGCCCTTCAATTTCACCCAATTCGATCCGAAAACCGCGTATTTTAACTTGGTGGTCGTTACGCCCCAAATATTCGATTTCTCCGTTGTGCAGATATCGCGCTAAATCACCAGTTTTGTAGAGACGGTTATTTCCTTGTGGGTTGGCGGGGTTAACGATCATCCGCTCTGCAGTTAATTCCTCGCGGTTAAAATAGCCCCGCGCCACACCTGCACCGCCAACATAAATTTCCCCAACCACCCCCAAAGGCACTGGTTGTCTATAAGCATCGAGAATATAAAAAGATAGATCCGGGATAGGTTTACCGATAACACTTCCCAAACGCTTCTTGACATCGTTCCAGCGAATCGGACGATAAGTAACGTGAACGGTGGTTTCTGTAATCCCATACATATTTACCAATAGGGGAAAATCATCGCTGTGACGTTCAAACCACGGTTCCAAACTTGACAAATCCAAAGCTTCGCCACCAAAAATTACGTAGCGTAAATTTAATTCGCTTTCCCGACAAATGATTTCTTCAGCTTGGATCAATTGGCGAAAAGCCGATGGTGTCTGGTTTAAAACTGTTACTCTAGCGTCAATAAGTAAGTTGTAAAACTCTTCTGGCGATCGACTCACTAAATAGGGGACAATAACCAAACGTCCGCCAAACAACAACGCCCCCCACATTTCCCAAACAGAAAAATCAAAAGCGTAGGAATGAAACAGAGTCCACACGTCTTTTTCGTTAAAGTGGAACCATTGTTCGGTTGCCAACATCAAACGTACAACGTTGCGATGGGTGACAACAACTCCTTTGGGTTTGCCAGTTGAGCCGGAAGTGTAAATTATATAAGCGGCGTTATCTGGATTGAGATTAACTTCTGGATCGGTAGCCTGTTCCTGAGCAAGTTCCGCTTCACAATTATCAATAAAAACTAGATCGGCTTGGTGTTTTGGTAGTTGCGTCTCAAATTCTACCTGTGTGAGCAAAACTGACACCATGCTATCCTCAAGCATATAGGCGACACGCTCCGCAGGATAATCCGGGTCAAAGGGAACGTAAGTACCACCAGCTTTGAGTACTGCAAGGATAGCTACCATCAAATCCAAAGAACGAGACATCCACAATCCCACTCGTGATTCCGGTTTCACACCCAAACGGATGAGATAATGTGCCAGTTGATTAGCTCGTTGGTTTAATTCTGCGTAGGTGAGGGATTGATTCTCAAAAATCAGTGCCGTTTTGTTGGGACGCAAAGCCGCTTGTTGGCTAAAAACTTCATGCAAACAGAATTCTACTGGAAAACTCTCAGGCGGGTTTGCAGGCATCAACTGAGCGTATTCTTCGTTTGAGAGAATCGCTAACTGAGTTATCGGCACATCGGGTTGCGTCACTAAATTTTCCAGCAAATTACAAAAGTGACGCGTGATTTGTTCTACCGTTTTCCGTGTAAATAAATCAGTATTGTATGAGAAAACACCACTGAGATTATTTTCACTTTCTGAGATAAAAAGTTCCAAATCGAAGCGAGCGGCATCTTGACTTTTAATCGGAGTTACAGTCAAGTTCCCGGCTTGAAAATGAGGTTTTGGGGCATTTAGTAAAGTAAAAGCAATTTGAAATAGCGGGTTGATACTAGTGTTTCGTTCAACATTTAATCTATCTACGAGTGCTTCAAAAGGCACTTCTGCATGTTCAAAACTTTCCAGAATCGTTTCTTTGACTTTTTTTAAAAGATTACGAAAACTAGGTTCTCCCGATAAGTCGGCGCGAATTACCAACATATTAACAAAAAAACCGATGAGTTTTTCTGCATCGATTCCTGGACGGTTGGCAATAGAAGTTCCCACGGGGATATCTTCCTGTCCGCAGTAATGCCCCAGCAGAACCCCAAAAGCAGCCATGAGAGTCATGAAGAGGGTAGCATCTTCTTGGTGGCTGAAATTGCGAATAGTCTGTGTCAAAGAAACAGGGATAGAAAAACTGACTAAATCTCCTTTAAAGGATTGTAAACGCGGTCGGGGAAAGTCAGTAGGAAATTGTAGAACGGGTAAATTTTTAAGTTGTTTTTCCCAATAGGCAAGTTGTTCCTCTAAAACCAAATTATTAATTTTCTCTTGTTGCCAAACAGCATAATCTGCATATTGGATATTCAGTTCTCCGAGGGCAGTGACATCACCCTTGATAGCTAAATGATACAGAGAAGCCAGTTCTTCAACAATAACGCCTATTGACCAACCATCAGCAATAATATGATGAAGAGTGAGAGCCAAAACATATTGCTCTGATGTGAGTCGTAAAAGTTTGGTTCTGATTAACGGCCCTTTTTCCAAGTTAAAAGAATATTGTGTCTCGGAGCTAGCTACAGCAGATATTTGTTTTTCGATTTCAGCTTCCGCAATATCACTCCAATCTTCCAAAATTAAATCCGCTAAAATATTTGGATGAATCCGTTGCCAAGGTTCACCATCAATTGCCGTAAATGTAGTGCGGAGGCTTTCATGTCGCTGCTGCAATTGTCTAAAAGCTTGCTGCAAAGCCTCTATTTGCAGCGAACCATCCAAACGAAATATAGAACAAATATTATAAGCAGAAGAAGTAGGTTCCAATTCATGAAGGAACCATAAGCGTCTTTGTTGAAAAGAAGCCGGAGTTTCTGTAAGAGCGCGTTTTTTAATAATAAATTTGTCTTCTTCGCGGTTAATACCCTCTTCTTCTAGAAGTAATTCTAAAAGTTCAAAATCATCAGTTGTTTCTAAAAAATTCATAATGAATATAACTTAATTTTTATGGTGCACTTGAGATTTAATCTTGACGATTTGCCTGCTCTTTTATCCTTTACTTCCACTCATTGCTACATATCCGAGAATTTCATCTACCGCCCGTTTTGCTCCTCCAGCCGCTCTACAAGCATCACCCAGACGATCGCTATTTGCCTGAAATGAGTCATTGTTCAGGATGTGTAGTGCCGTGTCTCGCAAACGTTCAGAATTGACATCTTGGGGCAAAATCATGATTCCTGCGCCCTGCTCCTGAAGGCGACGTGAAATTATCTCTTGCTCGTAGGTTTGAGGAATTGCGATTGTGGGGGTTGAGTGCCACGCCGCTTCCCGTGCGCCGCCTCCCGCACCGTGCATGATAAATAAGCTGGTGTGTTCTAATATCTTCAGTTGGGGAATTGTGCCTGTAGCTCGAATGATAAAATTTGTAGGTACATCCCCCAGTTGGGCAGGATTTATCTCAGGACTCAGTACCATTAGAACTTGAGCATCGATGTTATGAAACGCCTCTATGCAACTTTTGTAAAAAGCTAATCCCGGATCGTGAATGCTGCCGAATGAAATCAAGATCAGCTTATCTTTTTGCAACAGTTCCATAGGGAAATCAGATGCGATCGCCCGCACCGGATCGCAAGGGCCGACAAAGTGAAAGCTTTGGTCAAATTTATCGACGTATGGCTGGAGTTCCGGTGGTAAATAACAAATATTTAAGGGTTCTGGATTGGTAAAAGTATCGATAAACTTAATGGGTGGAATTTTGTAAGTCTCTCGCAGTTCTGTTTCATATTGACGAAACACCTGGATATCGGGCGATGTTTCTGACAACAATTCAGGTAGTTTATCCTGAAGTTGTGGACATTCATAGAAGCTACGCGGACAAAATGCAGCGCTAGCAATAGTATTAACTGCCGGGACGTTCAGTAGCTGTGCTATCAGTTTTCCCCAAAGACACAGCGAATCGTGAATAATGTAGTCTGGTTTGTCCGCACGAACCGATTCCAAAAGTGTGTTCAGCATTTCCTTCGCAGTCCAAGTCAAAGCTGTTACTAGCGAAAAATCATTATGGGCTTGTGGTGCTGCCTCAAGTCGTAGTGGTGGATAAAAACGAAAAGATGCCCCAAATGCCTCAATTTCTTTCTGGAATTTAGGAATTTCATAGTAAATAACTTCTTCACCTCTGTGAATCAGTTCTGCTACTAAACCAAAGCTTGGGAACACATGCCCAGCTGCTGAAACATTCAGAAATACAGCACGGCTCATAAATTAAAATTTGATTAATCCGCTTTTCCCATTGATATAGGAAATATTATTCGCGACTTATGCAGTTATTCTTTGATTTATGTTGCCTAATTGCGGTTGATTCAGATTCTCGTTGCCAAAACTTATCAAGCAATATACGTAAGTTTATCTGACCAAGCACCGACAATTTCTGAGAATATCAATTGCAAGGGTTTGGTGATCGACCAGTTGGGATAATCCTGCTTCATTTTCCGCAGGTCACTGTAATAACATATATGGTCTCCCTCGCGGTTTTTATTTACATACTCATACCGCATCTTTTTGCCAGTCAGTGAAGTAACAATGTCAAAGGCTTCTAAGATGGAACAAGTATTTTCCTTTCCTCCCCCCAAATTGTAAACTTCACCGCTTCTGGGGGCTTGGATAAACTCTTCAATAAAACGAGCAACATCATAAGAGTGGATATTGTCTCGTACTTGCTTACCCTTGTAACCAAACACTTTATAGATGCGATTTTCTAAATTGGATTTTACCAAAAAGCTGAGAAATCCATGTAATTCCACACCACTATGATTAGGGCCTGTCAAACATCCGCCGCGTAAACAGCATGTTTTCAGCCCAAAATAGCGACCGTATTCTTGAACCATCACATCAGCAGCAACTTTTGAAGCACCGAAAAGAGAGTGTTTTGATTGGTCGATGCGGAAAGATTCTGGGATGCCATGCTTATAAGTGTAGTCACTATAGTCCCAACGTTTGTTTAACTCCAACATGGGAATTTCATTTGGTGCATCTCCATACACTTTGTTGGTAGACATATGCACAAAAGGCGCATCTGGGACAAATTGACGAGTCGCTTCCAACAGATTTAACGTTCCTACAGCATTGGTATCAAAGTCATCAAAAGGAATCTTCGCAGCCAAATCGTGGCTTGGTTGTGCTGCTGTGTGGACGATCGCATCTGGTTTGAGACTCTCGATTAACTCTAGGATGCTAATGCGATCGCGAATATCTATCTCATGATGCACAAAACCTTTAATTAAAGATTCTAAACGCCATTGATTCCAACGAGTATCTCCTTGAGTTCCAAAGAAAACGGATCTTTGGTTATTATCTATACCGTGAATTTTCCATGCTTGTTTGCCGAAATGCAAACAAACTTCTGAGCCGATTAGCCCTGATGAACCAGTTACAAGTAACTTTCTCATTTGATTCTTGCCTTTATTTACTATTTCTCTTTGCTTGCGGCAGGGAGAGGAGAGAAAGCGCCGCGTTAGCGTAGGTAGTGAGTTTAGAGCGAATTAAGGGTAATTTAGCGACCTGATATAAGTCCTAATTCAGTATTAACGTACTCCCCAATATTCACCTACCTGCAAGTTAGGATTTAGTACGTTTCGTTTGCAGAAGTCTAGTTTTTTCTTCTAGTGTCATCTGTTTCATCTGTAAAAACGCTAGCGCTATCTTTTCAGTACACCTCGTGAGGTTTATTTTGCTATTAAAAACAGCGCGGTTTTCTCAATTCTTAAGGCATCAAATCTAATATAGAATCATTAACTAAAAGCTGACTTTAAAAGAGTGGGTATCTGTGCTGCCAATCTCCGCCCAGGAGGAGTTAAAAATTGACTAATAGGTGGCTTAGACCAGAAATTTACAGAAATATTTAGCTCGTGAGTTGAATTGTCTAGGGAATATACTTGATGCCACCAAAAAGCCGGAATAAATAAAATTTCACCTGGTTCGACAATACACTCAAAATATTTGGCTTTTTGGAAATTGGGAAATTTCTCAAAATCTGGCTTTTCAATATTTATTTGGCTCATGTGTGGAATTTTTGAAGTAGCAGGAAAAGGATATAATAAAGATGTTTGTTGGGGGTCAAACAACAGGAAACGCTTGCAATTGCTAACTTGAGTAAATAAGTTATCCATTGCATCATAATGTAATGGGGATATGTTGCCGCCAGAACCAATCCAAATAGTTGGATCGACAAATAACTTTTTATCGAAGTATTCTGGGAGCTTTATATCTTGCAGTATTTCGGGAAATTCTGTGGGAATTGACTGTTGTTGGAGATAGTAGAATTTATCAGATTTATTTTTTGAAGCCAGGATGTTGATGAAGTCGCTAAATTGTATTTTCTGTTTCAAATTAGCAAATCCATTTTCCAAATCGCCTGTGAAAATGCTATTTTGAGAAACACTTATATCAACTTGTTTATCGCTGAATAAGGTAGTTAGATAATTAGCAGTCCATAAAGACAGAGCATTCCAATCATTAATAACCCCAGTGATGATGACAGGTCTTCTAGGAGAAAGAAAATTCCTTTGAAATTCCTCTCTTGTCGGTTTTTCAATGCGTTCAATGTGGCTCACTGTAGTAAAATCATGCTTGCTCATCATACATAAAATTCCTGTTTCGAGATGTTTTTTGGAATTAGACAGACCATTTTATTTGAGGAGTTTAGCTTTTTCTTCTGGTGTCATTTTTTTGATGCGTAAAAACGCTTTCGCTATTTTTTCAGTGCGTCCCACTTGAGGTTCTCGCGTCAATAAAAGTTGTGCCATTTTTTCAATTGTTACCGTATCAAAAAGTTCCCGTAATTCTAAATCAATCAAGAATACTTTTCTAATACGAGCATGAACTTGAGCGGCTAATAGAGAATGTCCGCCAAGTTGGAAAAAGTTGTCTATAATTCCCACCCTCTCGACTTGCAGAATTTCTTGCCAAATATAGGTTAATGCTTCTTCGATCGCATTTCTCGGCGCTGTATAATCAACTTGACCATCGAACTGATTTGGTAACGGTAAAGCAAGGCGATCGAGTTTATTATTAGGTGTTAGAGGCATCGCATCTAGAAACACCCAAGAGTCAGGCAGCATATAATCAGGCAGTTTTGCCAATATATATGATTGCAAAGTTTCGAGAGTGGGTTTTTCAGCTTCAGATTTGACAACTAAATATGTAACAAGCTTTTTACCTGCTACAGTATCGTCAATAGCTTGGACAATAGCTTGAGCGATCGCAGGATGAGTTTCTAAAACTGTTTCAATTTCTCCCAGTTCGATGCGGAAACCACGGATTTTCACTTGGTAATCGCTACGTCCCAAAAATTCAATTTCACCATTCGGTAGCCAACGCGCCAAATCACCAGTACGATATAATCGCTCACCGGGATTTGCAGCCAAGGGATTGGGGACAAATCTTTGGGCCGTCAAATCCGGTCTTTGGCGATAACCCCGTGCTAATCCTGCTCCCCCAATCAACAACTCACCTACAATCCCTTCTGGAACGGGATTACCAGCATTATCCCAAATATAAATTGACGTGTTGGCGATTCCCCTACCGATGGAATATGCATCCTGTAGCAGCTTAATTTCTTTGATGGTAGACCAAATTGTGGTTTCCGTCGGCCCGTAAACATTCCACAGATTCACCTTCAAGTTGAGAAGAGAGGCGGCTAAATCAACTGGGATAGCTTCTCCACCACAAAGAACGCGAAAATCATCACTTGGTTGCCAACCAGCAGCCAAGAGCAATCTCCAGGTAGTTGGAGTAGCTTGCATCACCGTGGCTTGGGATGTTTGCAGTAATTGAGCTAACTTAAATCCATCTCTGGTGGTATCCTTGTCAGCTAAGACTAATCTGGCACCGCTAATTAGTGGTAAGAAAAGTTCTAGTCCAGCAATATCAAAAGAAACTGTAGTGACTGCAACCAGAGTATCAGCAGCAGTCAGTCCCAGTTTTTCTTGGAAACTGAACAGGAAATTCACCAGAGATTCATGCTGAATTTGTACTCCCTTGGGTCGTCCAGTAGAACCAGATGTATAAATAACGTAAGCTAAGTGATTGTTACCAACAACGGCAGGTGGTGCTGTATCTGATTGAGTCGAAACCGAATCTAGCAACAGAACCTTTGCAGATGATGCTGGAAGTGCTGACACAATTCGATCTTCAGTGACGATTACAGCCGCGGCGCTGTCTTTTAGCATCCACTCCAGGCGATCGCGGGGGAAGGTAGGATCTAGTGGTACATAAGCCGCACCTGCTTTCATAATTCCCAACAGTGCGATCGGCAAACCTGCATGACGTTCTAAACAAACCGCCACTAAGGTTTCTCGCATCACACCAAGTTGCAGCAGGGCGCGAGCAACTTGATTAGATTTACGTTCTAATTCTGCGTAGGTTAGGGAGGGGAAAACAGCAATTCCATCCGGAGTCTGAGCGGCTTGCTGACTGAATAATTCATATATTGGAGTAATGGGTAATCGGGAATGGGTAACTGGGTGATTTACCTCACCTACTTCGTCTTTCGATAACAGACCAATTTCACCGATGAATTGCGGTTTTTCGGTAACAAAACTGGTTAGTATGTGTGTGAGACGATCTAATATATCTCCTCGCGCTTTTGCACTCCCAATCTGCTCCCCAAAAGCGATTTTCAGCGTCAAATCATCTCCTGGTAAGGCATATAGACTGATCGGGTAATGATTTTTCTCCACAGACTCAACAGCATGGATCGCCAATTCTCCTGGATTTTGACGCAGACTTTCTTCCACTGGGTAATTTTCATAAACCACAATGGATTCAAACAACGGTTCTCCTCTAGGAATGTTACTCCATCCTTGAATATCTACTAAACGAGTGAAGGAATATTCATTAATTGCCGAGAGGCGATCGCGCAATTCTATTAACCACAGCTTCAAGGGTGTGGCTGCATCTAATTTCAGACGCAAAGGCAAGGTGTTAATAAATAGACCCACCATCTCGGCAAAACCTGATAATTCCGTAGTACGTCCGGACACGGTGACACCAAAAACCACATCTTCAGAACCACTATATCGGCTCAAAAGAATGCCCCAAGCAGCTTGCACCAAAGTATTTAATGTTACTTGATTTTTCTGGGCAAATATTTGGAGTTGGGTGTAAATTTCTTTGGGAATAGTAGTTTGTAAGGTTTGGTAATCATCAGGGGAGGATTTTTTAATACCCAAAGTAGTTGCTTCTTGCAAACCGCTTAATTCTTTGCGCCAGAAAGATTCTGCCAAACCAGATTCTTGTTTGTGCAACCAAGCAATAAAGTCTCGGTAAATGGGTGGTTGTGGTAAATTCGGGCGTTCTGTTTTAGCTTGGTAAAATGCGATCGCATCCCGGAAAACCAGCGGTAATGACCAACCATCTAAAAGTAAATGATGGTGAGTCCAGAGAAATTGCCATTTCTGTTCTTGGGTTCTCACTAAAGTCATCCGCATCAGTGGGGCTATTTCTGTTGACAAGCTTTGCTGGCGGTCTGTTGTTAACAAATTTGACCATTTTCTTGCTACTTCATCAATATCGCATTCGCGCCAATCTTCGCAGACAAAGGGCAAATTAACTTGGCGGTGAATGCGTTGCAACGGTCGGGGTAAATCGCGCCAGACAAAGGAAGCACGTAAACTAGGATGGCGGTTAATACAAGATTCCCAAGCCTTTTTAAAACTTTCTGCGTTCAGAAATCCCTCAATTTCACCACTCACCTGTTGCAGGTAAATATCTTTTTGTGATTCATAATTTGCATGAAAAAGTATTCCTTCCTGAACAGGGGACAGAGGATAAATATCTTCCACATCAGTAGTTCCCGCCAAAGCAATAACCAGTTGTTCGGAATTCAGGTTAGCGAGGGGAAAATCAGCAGGTGTTAAACTGTATTCTTGATGGCGGCTACTTGCTAACAAAGTCTGTAAATGTTTGGAGAAATTATCTGCTAAACGGCGAATCGTTTCTTCTCGATGTAAAGCTTTGCTAAAACCAAACCGCATTTGGAGTTTGCCGTTAGCAATTAAACTAGTAATTTCTAGTTGAAAAGCACGCCTATTTTTTGGGTGTCGAGATAATCCGACATCTTCGCTAGCTGGGGTAAAGGGTGCTGCTTGGGAAAGGTTTTCATCAAATTGTCCCAAATAGTTAAACAGAATGCCTTGGGGAATTGACGGTAAGATAGACGCGAATTCGGATTTTTGAGAGAGGATACCGTAAGTAAAGCCATTATTTGGCAAGTTCCGCAACTGTTCTTTGACGCTTTCTAAATTGCTGAATTTGCTCTTTTGAGTTTTCTCTAGTTTGCAGGGGAAAAGAGATGTAAACCAGCCCACAGCATCAGAGACATCAATAGCAGTAGAATCGCTTTCCCGTCCGTGACTTTCTAGGGCAATTAATATTTTTGATTCACCTGTCCATTCTGTTACCACTTCTAAAATAACTGCCAGCAAAACTTCCTGAATCCTAACTTTGTGAGTACGTGGCAATTCATAAAGGAGACTATCAGTTTCATCTTCGCTGAAATTGCATTCTATTTGGGTAGCAGAAATTTCTGTGTTATCTGCTATGCCATCAGGAAAATCAAGAGGTAATTCGGAATTAGAAACTTGTTGTGTTTTCCAGAAAGCTACTTCTTCTTCCCAATCAGAATTTTCAGTCAGAGTGTGTAGATGGTGAGTCCATTGAGGGAAACCGACACTATGAGCAGATAAAGAAATTTCCTGTTCCGTTTGCAAGGCATTACAAGCTATAGCTAAATCTTGCAAAATGACGCGCCAAGAAACACCATCAACAATGAGGTGATGAATAATTAGTAATAGCTTATCAGATATATTTTCGTCAGTCTGGAAGTAGACAGCACGAAATAGAGGGCCATTTTCTAAATTAAGTTGAGCCTGAAATTCAGAGGTGATTGTTTGTAGTTTTTCTGATAGTTCTACGTTGGAAGTACCTTTCAGGTCAACAATATCAAAATTGAAAATATGACTATCATCGTCTAACCATTGTATCCATCCAGCTTCAGTTTGGCAAAATCGCAGGCGAAAAGCTGGGTGAATGGTAGCAATATGACTTAAAGCAGTTTGAAATTGTGATGCATTATATTCCGGTTTGACATCCAAGAAAAGCGCCTGATTCCAGTGTTCAGGATGACGTAGTGATTGCTGGAAAAACCATTGTTGGATCGGAGTTTGTGGAACTGCACTGCCGACAGGAATTGAGAAAGAATTTGGGAATTTTGCTGTGGTTTTAATATAAGGTGTCAGTGCTGTCACTTGGGAATTTTTAAACAAATCTTGCGGCGTGAAATAAAGTCCAACTTCCCGGGCTTTAGCAATAATTTGCAGCGCCAGAATTGAATCTCCTCCTAGTTCAAAGAAGTCATCTTTAATCCCCACACGGGATACTTGTAGTACTTGCTGCCAAAGTTTAGTTAAAATCTCTTCAGTTTTGGTTTGTGGGGCAATGTATTGCTCACGAGTAACTGTATTTTCATCTTGAGGAGCGGGTAAGGCGTTGAGGTTAATTTTCCCATTTGGTAGTAAAGGCCAAGCATCGAGACTAACAAACACCGAAGGAATCATATAATCAGGGAGCAGCGCAGATAATTGCGATCGCAAAACTGTTTGCCAGGATGTCGGCGGTGTTTTCAGTTCCAAATAAGCAATTAGTCGATTGGGTTTACCAGGAGTAGCAATAGCTTTAATCACAGCCCGAACTATCCAAGCTTGTTTTTCTAAAGCTGCCACAATCTCGCCAGTTTCGATGCGGAAACCTCGAATCTTGACTTGTTGATCTGCACGTCCGAGAAACTCAATCCTACCATCAGGTAAATAGCGGGCGCGATCGCCTGTGCGATACATCCGACTGCCCGCATTTTCAACAAATGGATCGGGTAAAAAGCTTTCGGCAGTTATTCTTGGAGCATTCCAGTAACCACGAGCTAATTGAGAGCCAGCCACAAATAATTCACCTGGTGTACCAATAGGCACAGGTTGCAGATGAGAATTTAGGATATATAAACGAGTGTTAGTGACTGGTTTGCCAATGGGAATAACGTCGGTAATTTCGTTTTCTTTACAACGATGGAAAGCAACATCAATAGTTGTTTCCGCTGGCCCATAAAGATTCACCAATCTAGAGAAGTTAGATGCAACATCTCTAAACTTATCCCACACCCGTGTTTTTAGTGGTTCACCACCGCTGAAAACTAAACGCAGACATGAACATTCAGAAAATCCCGGTTCACCAACAAGCATTTCTAAAAGACTCGGCACTAATTGCAGCAAAGTCACATTTTCTTGCTGAATAGTTTTGACTAAGTACGCCGGATCTTGATGACCTCCTGGCTTCGCCATTACGAGTTTAGCTCCTACCATCAAAGGTGTCCAAAATTCCCACACCGAAGCATCAAAGCTAAATGGTGTCTTTTGCAACACTACATCGTCACAATTCACTCCAAAAGTCTTTAAAAACCAAGCCTGATGCTGGGCTAAAGCCTGATGGGAAATCGCAATACCTTTTGGTCGTCCAGTGGAACCAGATGTAAATATGATATAGGCGATATTATCAGCCAAAACCGGAATTTGTAAATCTTCAACAGATTGAACTGCAATTTCTTCGCTATAAATATCAACACAGATAACTTGACAAGAATCAGCCAAAAAATTGGTTGTACTCTCGTTTTTCTGCGGTTCGTTTTTCCCATTCCAGATTTCTAAATCAGAACGAGACAGCAGCAAACTAACATTAGCATCCTCCAACATCGACTGAATGCGGACAGCCGGATAATCAGGGTCAATTGGTACATAACAACCACCTGCTTTCAGAACCGCCAATATAGAGCAAACCATGTCTAAAGAACGTTCCAAACAAATACCTACAGGCTGTTCTGCACTAATACCCAACTTAACCAAAAATCGCGCCAACTGATTGGCTTTTTGGTTTAATTGGGCATATGTCCAACTTTCTCCCTGACAAATAACAGCGATAGAATCGGGATTTTCTGCGGCTTGTTGGGTGAAAATTTCATGTATTGGGGATTGGAAATTGGGAATTGAGAATTGGGCATTAGGAATTGGACTATCTATGACCAATTCACGATCGGCCTGTGGATTTGCAATTAGTGCCTCTAAACTTCTTTGACAATAGTTAGCAATGTTCTTGATTTGCTCATCATCAAATTTTTGCCGATCGTAGGTGATATTAAATGAGAGAAGTCCCGCAGCTACTTCCTCACTCCAACTGACAGCAAAAGGAATATTTGTTTCATCCAATGATTCTGACTGGATTAATTCCACTTTCTGCCAACTTAGCAGTCCTTGGTAAATGTGGAAATGAACAAAATTAAAAGAAGTTTCATATAAAGGTTGATTTTCATTTAACCTTTGCAGTTCTGCCAAAGGAAAACGACGATTTGGCATTAACTCTTGTTCAGCACGCCAAGTTTTTGCAATCAAGTCAACCCAAGAACCTCTCGCTAATGATAAGCGTAATGGCAATGTATTTAAGAATAATCCTAAAACGCGATCGCTGTCATTTTCTGTCGGCCTCCCATTGCTCACCAATCCAGTAACCACTTCTGTGTCGCCAGAGTAAAAACCAATAACTTGGAGATGAACTGCTAGTAATAACGTTTTCAGAGTCACACCCAATTGCTTAGATAAAGCTTTTAAACTGTGGGAAATTGTCTCTGATAAAGTTAGATCAAATTTCCCCATTTTTGGTTCTAGGGAAACCACATCCGGCCAGCGTGGTAGTCTAGTGAAGGGAATTTGTGCCAGTTTATTTTGCCAAAATTCTTGCTGATTACTATCAGCCAAAGCTTGTTTTTCTAAGGTGATAAATCTAGAGTATTTTAAAGCTGGTGGAGGTGGTAGTGCAGGCACACCCCGATCGAGTAGATGCAGGTATAAGCCTGTTAATTCTGATAGAAAGTTAGCTAAACTCCATCCATCCATGATGGCATGATGCAAAGTCAAAGATGCTTGTATCACATTTTCATCCAGCAGGTGAATATGAAAACGCATTAATGGCGCACTCTTGTAATCGAAGCGATTCTCCCGTTCTGTGCCAATAAATATTTTTAGATAATCATCTTGTGCTGATGGTGATAAATTAGTTAAATCCTCAAAAATAACTTTGGCAGATACTTCTTTGACAACTGCCTGAATCGGTTGACTAAATTCAGCTAAATAAAATGCCGTCCGTAATATCTGATGTCTGGCAAACATTTGGGTATAAGCTGCTTCCCAAACTTGGAGATCAAAAGGTATACGAATTCGGAAACTGAAAACATCATGGTAAGTTGTAGAACTTTGTGAATATTCACCATGAAAGAGCATTCCTGCTTGCAGTTGCGCCAAAGGATAGGCATCTTCAGCCCAATTTTGGAGCTTTTCTCTATCTGCTAGTGAAATTAAGGCGAAGGGTTCTTCATCAATTTTATTGCTGTCTACTACTTCCGATTGTACCAACAATCTGGCTAAATCTGATAGCACAGGATGAGCAAAAATTTGCTCTATTTTTAAGTTTAATCCCTGAGTTTGGGCGAGAGAAACAACGCGAATACTGCGGATAGAATCGCCACCCAAAACAAAATAATTATCAAATCGTCCGACGCGATTTACACTTAAAACTTGTTGCCAGATGTCAGCTAAAATTTCCTCAATGGGTGTAGCGGGAGGAACAAAGGCAACTTCGAGATTTTCCCGTTTAATTTCTGGTGCGGGTAGCGCTTTGCGATCGATTTTGCCGTTGGCTGTCAGTGGTAATCGCTCCAGATAAACAATCTGCGACGGGATCGTGTAATCTGGCAAATGCTGCTGCAAATAATTTCGCAGCGTTTCAATGGTTGGTTGCTTCCCAGGAGTACAAACTACATAAGCAATTAAGCGTTGTTGATTGCTTTGAGCTTCCAAATGAACTAAAACAATAGTTTCCTGGACATCAGGGAACTGGGAAATAACGGCTTCGATTTCGCCAATTTCAATTCGGAAGCCGCGAATTTTGACTTGGTAATCTATGCGTCCGAGATATTCCAAATCGCCGTTAGGGAGAAAGCGCCCCAAATCACCAGTACGATACAACCGCGATAGTGAATCTACTGAGAAGGTATCCTCAACAAACCTTTCTGCGGTTAGTTCTGGTCGGTTAAGATAACCACGCGCCACTCCAGCACCGCCAACATAAATTTCACCAATCACTCCGGTTGGTAGGGGATTACCATTAGAATCTAAGATATAGAGACTTAAATCGGGGATTGGTTGACCAATTAAACTACCAGATGAGTCGTCTACATCTTTTTTGCTAATAGGTCTATAAGTAACGTGGACTGTTGTCTCTGTAATCCCGTACATATTCACCAAGCGCGTCTGATTTTCTCCATGACGTTCAAACCAGGGACGCAGACTTGGTAGATTCAGGGCTTCGCCGCCAAAAATGATGTACCGTAGGGGCGAGGTTCTCTCACCCGATTCTGCTGCTAGTAATTGAGCAAAAGCTGAGGGAGTTTGATTCAAAACAGTAACTTGCTCATTGTCAAGTAGCTGAAGGAAGCTTTCGGGGTTACGGCTGACGCAATAAGGAACGATTACCAGTCGTCCGCCATAAAGCAAAGCTCCCCAAATCTCCCAAACGGAAAAATCGAAGGCGAAGGAATGGAAGAATGTCCAAACATCCTGCTCGTTGAATTCAAACCAGTGCTGGGTGCTGCAAAATAGTCGGGTAACGTTGTGCTGGGTGACTAACACGCCTTTGGGTTTTCCTGTTGAACCAGATGTGTAGATAATATAAGCCCCTGAATCTGGGTCAAGGCTATCTTCTATCAAAGGTTCATTGCTTTGAGTTAAATAGGGCGCATCTTCTCCATCCAGACAAATTTTCAGTATGGATTCTGGAAGTTGGCGACTGATGGTAGTTGTGGTGAGAATTAGTTCCGCTTCACAGTCAGAAATGGTAAACTCGATGCGATCGCCAGGATAAGTCGGATCGACAGGAACATAAACACCCCCTGCCTTAACTACACTCAACATGGCTATTATCAGTTCTGGAGAGCGCTCAAGGCAAATCACCACGCGTTTATCTGAACCAATACCTTGCTTTTGCAGATATCGAGCAATATGGTTAGAACGGCGGTCTAGTTCTTCATAAGTAAAGCTTTGATTCTCAAATGTTAGAGCAATGCGGTTTGGATATTTGCTTACAGTTTCTGCAAACACTTCCCTGATGGTAATTGGTGATTCGTAATTGGTAGTTCGCCTATTATCAATTACCGATTCCTCATGACCAATTAGTGTTAAAGACTGCAAAGGCGCTTGGGCATTATTTGCCATATTGAATAGTAAATGGCAGAATTGCTCTAGCAATAATTCCATAGCCACCGCATCAAAGCGACTCGCATTGTAGCTTAATTTTAGTGAGAGTTCATCCCCCGGAACAACTACTAGGGTCAAGGGATAATGGGTAGTTTCAAAAAAAGACGATTCAGGAACATTCAACCCAAAATCAGCAGATTTTAACGATTTATCAGCCGGAAAATTTTCAAAAGCTAGCAAACTTTCAAACAGTGGTTGTCCTCGTGGAACATCACTCCATCCTTGGATATCTGATAGGCTGGAATGTTCAAACTGACGCATTAAGGCTGTGCGTGCTTGCAGGTTTTGCAACCAAGAATCAAGGGTTTGTTCTCCAGATATCAAGACGCGAAACGGCAAAGTATTAATAAAAGGCCCAATCATCCCTTCTACTTCTGGTAGTTCTGGGGGGCGTCCCGCTACTGTAATTCCATAAACTATGTCTGTGTTGCGGCTATAACGATTAAGTAATATCGCCCAAGCTCCCTGAATCACGGTGTTGAGGGTGACGCTACAATTTCGGGCTAATTTCTGCAATAAAGCCGTATTTTCGGGCGATAATTGATGTTTGATTTCTCCATTCTTAAAAGTACTACCTAGCTTGGTTTTGGACATGATTAATAAGGGAGTAGCACTTTCAAAGCCACCCATATATTCACGCCAAAATGATTCACCCTCTTGGGGATTTTTCTGTTTTAACCAAGCTATAAAATCACCATACGGACGCACGCTTGGTAGAGAAACTTCTACATTTTCTTTAGCTGCTTTATGCAACATCAAGAATTCACGTAGTAGTATCGGCCAAGACCAACCATCCAAAATTATATGGTGGTGACTCCAGACTAAATCCCAGCAGTCTTCACCTAGACGAATTAAGGTTACTCGCATCAAAGGCGGACGATTAAGAATAAATCCTTGTCGTCTATCTGCTTGGAGAAATTCTCTTACTCGGTTTTTTTGCGTGGAGTTTCTCAAACCACGCCAATCTTCTTCTGCTATTTTAAATACGAGATTGCGAAATACAACTTGTACGGGTTCGGTTTGCCCTTTGGTGATAATCGCAGTCCGTAAAATTGAATGGCGCTCAACTAAACTTTGCCATGCTTGGCGCACTGCAATTACAGAAACATCTCCTTCTAAACGGCAATGAAATTGCTCAAAATAAACGCCAGATTCTGGTTCGTATAAGGAATGAAATAATAGTCCTTTCTGTAAGGGAGTGAGGGGGAAAATATCTTCTATTTTATCTTTTAAACTCATATACAAATACACCTTGAATTTACTTGAAATAAACTGATGGCTAAAACAGTAAATATTTAACAAGTTTTCTCAAAAATTAATCAAAATATATTTACAAAGGCGATGATTTACTTCCGTATAACCTGCATTTACTCTTACATAACTTATATAGAAGTATTTTTGCCCAGCTTATGCACTAAGAGGCTGTTTGAAAAGTTGGAGAGATCTCTAACTATCTAATTGGTATACAAAGCAGGTAAGCTGATATTACACCTACCAGCAGTAAAAAAAACGCTATTTTCAGCTTACTACCTGTCCCTTTCCTGATCCCGAACTCAGGTTACAATATAAAACTTAAGAAAAGTGTCAAATCTGAATTCCTGTTTTCTGGTCTAGTTTTTTAAAGGCGATCGTATGGTGGCGGATATGATCTTCAATAAAACTGGCGATGAAATAATAACTGTGGTCATAGCCTTCTTGGTAACGCAAGTTTAGCGGCTGGTTAACATCTGTACAAACTTGCTTAAACACCTCTGGCAGTAACTGTTTAGCTAAAAATTGATCGCAAGTCCCTTGATCGATAAGAATTGAACTGTGATAACCTACTTGCTTGACTAATTCACTAGCATCATAAGCACGCCAATTTTCTTGATTGCTGCCAAGATAACCACCCAAAGCCTTTTGACCCCAAGGACAACGCATAGGTGCAGTAATCGGTGCAAAAGCTGATACTGATTTGTAGAGTTCTGGGTTTCTCATTGCACAGACAAGTGCCCCATGTCCTCCCATCGAATGACCGAAAATACCTTGTTTATCAGGTTGGGTGGGGAAATTTGCAGTAATTAAAGCAGGTAATTCCTGGACGATATAACTATACATTTGGTAGTTTTGTCGCCACGGTTCTTCTGTAGCATCAACATAAAAACCTGCACCAGTGCCAAAGTCCCAGTCATCATCCTCACCTGCAATGCCAGTATTACGCGGACTGGTATCTGGTGCAACCAATATCAAACCGTACTCAGCAGCAAAGCGCTGCACTCCTCCCGCCTTCGCCATAAAATTCTCTTCCGTGCAAGTTAATCCAGAGAGGAAATAAAGAATCGGTACAGGAAATGAGATTGCTTGTGGTGGTTGATAGATGGTAAAGCGCATTTGGGCGTTACAAGTGGAGGAGTGATGACTGTAGAAACCGAGTTTGCCACCAAAGCTTTTATATTCTGAAATGAGGTTGAGGTTAGCCATTAGTTATATTCTTTTTCCTGAGCGGCTGCGGAGAATGGTTATTTTAGCGTAGTAGTTCGCTTTCATGACGAAAGCGGGGAGAAGGGGAATGGGGAAGGTGGGGTCCCCTCTGGGGATAAGGGGCGGAGGTAAAGGTCTAGAATTTTCTCTTCCCCTTTAACATGCACCCCAACCGGAAAGCAAAAGTTACTTTTGCCAACCAAGATGTCTTTTGAACTAGGCAATCCCGATGCCGCCTGTTACACCATAAACTTCTCCGGTGATGTAGCTGCCTTCTTGGGAAGCAAGCAACACATACACAGGAGCAATTTCCACAGGTTGCCCAGGTCTTCCGAGCGGAACTTCAGAACCAAATTTCTCGATCTTCTCCTGGGTCTGACCACCACTCGGCTGTAGCGGAGTCCAGAATGGACCGGGTGCGACTGCATTAACGCGCACTCCCTTCTCGATCATCTGTTTAGCGAGAGATTTGCTGAAATTCTCAATGCCGGCTTTGGTCATCGCATAGTCAAGCAGACTCGCTGAAGGTTGATATGCCTGAATCGAAGTGGTGTTAATAATTGATGCTCCGGGTTTAAGATGTGGAACGGCAGCTTTGGTAATCCAAAATAGCGCGTAGAGGTTTGTCTTCATCACTTTATCGAAATGCTCAGTCGTGATGTCGCTAATTGATGGGTAAGATGTCTGTGCGCCAGCATTGTTCACCAGAATATCTAAACCGTTCAAAGATTGCACTGCATCTGTCACCAGCTTTTGGCAAAAATGCTCGTCGGTGATGTCACCCGGAAGCGCAACTGCTTTGCGCCCTGATTGTTCAATCAATTGGATCACCTCTATTGCATCAGCCTCTTCGCTCTTAAGATAGCCGATAGCGACATCAGCACCTTCTCGCGCAAATGCGATCGCAACAGCACGCCCGATACCAGAATCTGCTCCGGTGACTAATGCCTTCCGACCTGCAAGCTTTCCACATCCAATGTAGCTCTGCTCACCGTGATCCGGTTGGGGCTGCATCTTTTGAGTAAGTCCTGGTACGGACTGCGGTTGTTGAGGAAAGGGCGGAGCGGGATATTGCTGCCGGGGGTCTTGCATCTCTAATCGATCGTCTTTCATCACTTAGTTGTTTTGATAGTTTTTGCAATTCAAGACTCAAGTATCAAGTATTGAGGAGAACGATTCCTCACCCTTTGAGCAGAATAATGTTCCATAGTATGTAAGACTTAAGCGCGGGCTAATTGATGCGCTTGTATTTGTTATCAGGCAATAAGACATCGTATACAAAAAAGCCCAGTCATCTCATAACTGGGCTTTTAGCTATCTCAATCAATCATTGTCGGTAGAGAAGTTTCAGACTATGCAGCAGGAAGTTCAAGATTAACCTTGACAACTTTGTTCTTTTCTTGCTCAGTTTTAGGCAGGAAAAATCGGGATAAGCGCTCTTCCATCACTCTAAGCAGAGTAAAATAGAGAATCCTCATATTCATAGTAGTCTGGAACAACCATGAGAGTGATGGAAGAGCGCTAAGGAGCTTGGCTAAACCGTAAATTTATTGAAGCTTTGACCTTTAGCCAAGGCTAGAAGTTCACACTACAGGATGTGTTACAGACCTGCGTACCTAAGTTAAATTAGAAGTATGCTGACCTATCAACCCTACTAAAAGGTGCTAATCCGATTAGCTGGAGACTTAAGCGGCTGGGATCGCCCTTAGACTTAGATTATATGAGCTTCTTCAATGTGAATTACCAGCCAAATGTAGAACTTCTGGGAGCCAACAACGTCAAGCTGGAGTTAACTGGACGCACAGCCTCGACGCAGGTTCAAATCAACAATCCGATCTTGAGGAAAGTTAAGAGAAGCTTCAGAGCTTTTGAGCCTGCTGAATCTTCAATACAAGAAACAGACCGCATCTTCCTCAATCTGGAAAATGTCAGCGCGGCTCATGACGCTATTGTACTTGATATTTACATCAATCTGCCTGATGGTGCTAACCCAGATGATTATCCTCAACTGTACGCTGGAAGTGTCTCATTTTTCGGAGTGAGTAACGCATTACGCAGTAACGAGCAGCATGGAGGAAAAGGAGTCACTAAAGTCTTAGAAATCACTGATATTATTGATACGCTCTATTTTTCACAAGGACTTGATGTATCAAATCTGAAGGTCGATTTTTTCTCACGCAATACACTTACGCCAAACTACAACGTAACCGTGGAGAGGGTGAGTATTTATCGACAAGGGCAATAAGAAAATCCAACTAAAAAATATTCTATCATTTTCTAATTTCTTAGGCAGCGAATAGAGAGAGTGTCAATTTATGGGGTTTTATTGCCTCAATTAGAGCCTTAACCCACTTTATAGAATTTGAAAATATTCCTTAGTGAGAAAATATTTTTCAGTTAACAGCCCTATTTAGTAAAGTTTTGGGTTCCTCAAATTCCACATTTTTTTGCTTTTACTTGTGTTTCTTACAAATTGTATAAAATCACACTTAAAGTTATTTTTACTTAACTTTAAATATTAAGAAAAAAAGAAATATATTGTCTGTTTAAGCACACTCTTGTAATGTGGTGTTAAGAGGGTGTTAGAAAGGGAATCAGAAGTTAAATTTAATGCCAAATGCTTGAGTAAAATAGCAATCCTGGCAGAGTAAAAAACATTAGAGAGCGATTTTTACTCGACAGATCGCTTTTCAAATATCATCTTCTACTGTACTGATAGAGTCAAGTAGGATCTGCAACCTACAAGAATTATCCACAGTAAAAGTAATGCAATCTTTCCGATCAAATTATGGGATACGTAGATTGCTTTATATTATCTTGGCTATTTGTAATTGGTTTAGAAAGTGGGGAAATACGCAGATTAAGTTCTGGCTTTATCCCTACCAAAAGTCAATCAATCTGAAAGAGGAGCGTTATGGTTTTTGTTAGGAAAAGCGTCTGGGCGAATGGCGGAGATTTTAACAATCAGCCTCTGTACTGGTATGCCAAAGGTGTTGGTGTGCTTAAGACTAGACCCATCAACGATCCAACCAGCTGGCAGTTTCTGGCCGCCATTCATGGCTTCGAGAGCAACAAATGGAAGAATAATGGCTACCTGAATGATAGCGATCGGCTACCGGAACAGTCGGTGCGAGACAGTTACTGGACGCAATGTCAGCACGGGAGTTGGTACTTCTTACCTTGGCATCGTGGGTATCTTGCGTCACTAGAAGCGATCGTCCGCGATGCCATTATCAAACTCGGTGGCCCCAATGATTGGGCTTTACCCTACTGGAATTACAGTGATACAAAGAACCTGAATGCACGTAAATTGCCGCCAGCGTTCTCTAATGAAACTTTGCCCGATGGCAGCCCCAATCCCCTTTTCGTGAAACAACGTTATGGGCTTCCCTTCGGCCAGGCCAATTCCCCGATCGTCATACCTCCACAGGATGTTAAACTGAAAAAGACTTTGGTAGAAACCGATTTTACCGGGGTAGAATCAGGTGGCTCACCCGGCTTCGGTGGAGTGAGAACGGCGTTTTCCCATGCAGGCGAGGTTCATGGAGTTCTGGAGAGCCAGCCACACGATGTCATTCATGTTGATATCGGCGGTATACTGGGAGAGTTTGATCCCCAGAGTGAATTTAATAACCTTGGTCTAATGAGTGACCCAGATACAGCAGGTCTTGACCCTATATTTTGGCTGCATCACGCCAATATTGATCGCCTTTGGGAGGTTTGGCTACAGCGTAATCACCGCCATCAAAACCCGACAGAAAGTGCTTGGCTAGATGGTCCGCTAGATCGTGAATTTATCCTACCATTCCCCGATAACCAAAGTTGGAAGTTTACATCAAAGGATGTATTGCAGACCTCAGTGCCCCGTCTCAATTACAATTATGATGATATATCAGACCCCCTAAAAGGTACTACTCGGATTCGTCAGAGACTTGAGCGCCTTGACTCACCGTTAGATACAGAGTCTGTGAAATCCTTCGATGCGGATAACGCTGGAAATGTAGAACTCCTTGCTGCCAACAACGTCAAATTAGATTTATTACAAAAGAGAGCCTCAACCAAGGTTCAAGTAGATAATCCCACATTGAAGAAGATAAAGAGAAGCTTCGCTGCTCTTGAGTCCCGTGGCTCCTCAGATGCTTCAGTACAAGAACCAGATCGCATCTTCCTCAATCTGGAAAATATCCGTGCTGCTCATGACGCTGTTATACTCGATATTTACATCAATTTACCTGATGGTGCTAACCCAGCTGATTATCCTGAACTGTACGCTGGAAGCATTTCATTTTTCGGAGTGAGTAGCGCATCGCGCCGCGACCAACCTCATGGAGGAAAAGGATTGACCAAAGTCCTAGAAATAACTGATATCATCGATGCACTTCATTTTTCACAAGGACTTGATGTATCAAATCTGAAGGTCGAGTTTTTCTCGCGCAATACACTTACGCCCAACGACCAGGTAACGGTGGAGCGAGTGAGTATTTATCGACAGGGGCAATAAGGCGGATAATTTATCATGCGACTAAGCTTGTATCTAATAGTTCTCGCTGAACCTCCGTTTCCACTACTCATCACTATCACCCTTTTAGGTTGGGTGGCGATGTTGGTGCAAGGACACCATTTCGGCATATCAGCCCATTTCATCGCCAGCAAGGGCAACGGATATAGCCCTCTAAATTTCCACTCGTTGACTCTGATGGGGTGGTACTGGCTGATCATGCTAGTCGCCATGATGTCTCCTCTATTAGCCGAGCCAATCCGTCACCTTTGGGTACGCAGCTTGGCTCGACGGCGTTTGAGTGCGGTTATTTTGTTCTTGATTGGCTATGTTTCTATCTGGATGCTGGCAGGTATGGTGTTGATACTAGCTGCCCTCTTGCTTCAGCTGATTACTGATGACAAATGGCTTGTTGCATCTGGACTTACCCTGGTTTTGGTGGTTTTATGGCAGTCCAGCCCGTGGAAGCAGGTTTGCCTAAACCAATGCCATTGGACACCTCGTCTTTCCGTCTTCGGACTGGCAGCAGTTAGAGACTGTCTGCACTATGGAATAGTCAAAGGCTTCTGGTGCATAGGCGCTTGCTGGGCGCTCATGCTCTTACCTCTGACTTCTATCCACGCACACTTGGCTCTGATGGCGACGATAAGCTCGATCATCCTATTTGAGCGCTATCGCCTGCCCCGCCCAGCACGATGGCATATTCCCTTGTGGGCAAAGGCTCTAGAGAAGCTGTCACAACTGAGTACTCAGCATGGCATTAAGGAGCAGATATAGCGTTGACACAAAATTTTGAGAACACCCTCAAAGTAGTTCATTTTCCCTTCCATAGCAATCATTTAAGGTACTTGCAAGTACAGCCCTAGCTGCCGACTCACACACTCTCTTCTGTTGTCTTGAAGAAGCTAAAGACTAATGAATTTCAATTATATATTTACATAGATTTTTATAATAATTCTTCCTTTGTATAAATACAGAATCTAAAAAGTTAACACTAAAGCAAAAGCCTGCTAAAAACTAATAAAAAATGTTCTTAGCTAACTTTTAAAAGTATTTAATTAAAATTATGACAACACAAAACAGCGTTTAAACGGATATTAGCAGTAATAGATTTTCCCGGCGACACGGATAGTACCATCCAGCTGTTGTTGACCCAAAGCTAAAATGATTTTATAAGCCTACACTGTACCCGCTTCGGGTCAGTGTGGGTAGTTTACTCTGATTAATTTGTAACGACAGATAAGACGCTCGTATAATCAGTGTGAGCCAGAAACTTCATAATGAAGCTCCGCAAAGGTATTACCATAGATCTTTACAGATAAAAGTTTTAATGGGGGCGTAACGATTTTACGTGGTAGCAATGATGCTCCGCTACCAAGTGTAACTGACGCAATCTGAACAATTACCTCATCAAGTAGCCCGCGATCGTGAAATTGACCAACCAGGTCTCTACCCCCCATTAGCAGGGTAAGAGCATCTCAACTAGGCTTGACATAAGGGCTGAGAGGAATCTAAT
>NZ_JAVRCK010000069.1:0-47667 GCF_034530815.1 Nostoc sp. DedSLP03 | reverse complement strand
GTACATAAATACTATTAATTAGTGATCGCGCTGTGCCAGTTGCGTAAGTCCTGTTTTAAAAATCTAGTTTTAACAAATTCTGTGGGTTTAAGTCCCCCGCTTCTATCAAGCAGCAAGTTTTGCGGTGGGGTTAAAATCCCCATTGCAAAACTTACAGCAGAATTCGGAAGTCAGAATTCAGAAGTAAAACAGGCTTTATACTTGGCTTTGAGACGCGAGCTTGTGTACCTCACTAACTTGAAATCTGCTGTAATTACGAATTACGAATTACGAATTATTTAACACTCTTTTATCTCCCTAATCTTCCTTTTGCGGATAAATTAAGATTTTATAAGTATCCGGTGTGGGTGCGATCGCAACTTCCACGGCTGCTGATAAATCTTTTAATGGATAGCGATCGCTAATCAACGCTTTTACATCAATTCGCTGATTAAACACAATATCGGCTGATAAATTCTGAAGCCGATAAGATGAGCTATAACTTCCTATCAAGTCAATTTCTCGACGGTAGAGAATATTGGGGTTAATGGGAATTTCCACTTCATCAGGAAATTCGGCGAAAAACAAGATTTTACCGCCTTTGCGGGTACTATCAAGTGCTTGAAAGAAAGCTTTCTCACTCGGAACCGCCAGCAGGGTGACATCAACGCCTAGTCCACCAGTTAAGGCATGAATTTTGGCAGATAAATCGGGATCGCGAGCATCAAAAGCCGCCTCTGCACCGACACTCAAGGCTTTATCAATTCTAGAAGGTAGTAAATCAGTAGCGATCGCTTTTGCTCCAAAATACTTCACCAACATAATGAACATTAACCCAATTGGCCCAGCACCAGTAACTAACACAGTTTGTCCTGGAGCAATTTGAGCTTTTCTCACTGCCTTCAAACAGCAGTTAGTTGGTTCTACAAAACTGGCTTCTTCAAAACTGATGTTATCCGGGATGGAAATTAACCCACCGTTTTCCACAATATGTCCAGGTACTTTGACATAATCGGCAAAACCGCCACCACTGGCGTTAAAGCCTGCGGTAGTGGAAATGTTTTTGTAAACATCGCACATGGAGAAATTATCATTTAGGCAATAGGCGCAACGCATACAAGGGATGTGGTGCATCACTGCTACCCGTTGTCCAACTTGCCAACCTTTGACATTATTGCCTACTGCTGCGATCGTACCGGCAGTTTCATGTCCAAAAATGCGCGGTGGTTCATACAGAGGATAACGAATTTTTTTTATATCTGACTGACACAACCCCACAACCCGCACCTGTACCAGAACTTCATCTGGTTCCACAGTTGGAACTGGGATATCTTCGTAAGAAAGTTGATTAACGCCTCTAAATACCTGTGCTTTCACGTTGGTTTTTCCCCGCTCAACGATACTAGATGTAGCATTAGTGGTCAACGTTAGGCTATCATACCTGTGATTTTTGTGTGTTGGCTTGTTTTAAGCAAAATTTGTAATTTATATAAAATAATTAATTTCTTTTTGTATCCTTAGTAAAATGCGGGGAGCAGCACCAACTTGTTTAGCTTTTTTTAACCAATCTTTGACCTGATTTTCATTACCTAAAAAATAATCTGCTTTAGCAATGTAGCAACAACTACATGCGATATCAATAAAATCGTTACCTGCCTTTGTCAAAGGTAAAAGCATTTGTTTACCTTCACTATATCTACCTAATTCTATTAATATAGCCCCTCTACTTCCTTGAATAGTTTTAATATCACCAGCTAATGCTAGTGCTTGAGCAGACCAAGTATCAGCTTTTTGCAAATATTGAATTTGTTCATGCTCAATAACAATCGAAACTAAAATATCAAGGATATATAGTTTATCTCTTACGATCAGACAATCTTTGATTACAATTGCCTCCAATAATTCAATTACTCGACTAAAGTTTCTTTTTTCAAATTCTACTTGAGCTTCATATAGCATTTGCAATATTTTTAAGTCGTTATTAAAAAACCCAATCAAAGAATCATTTTTATTAATTGTGTATCTAGTCAAACCTAACTTTTTTTGAATAAACTGTTCATTAGTTTTAGTTAAAACATCAAGTACTTGTTTCCCATCTGTTGAATGCTTTTGTCCGTATTTAGTTAATTCTAATGGTAAAAGATTATTAATGATTAGGAAAAGCTCAAAACCAATGAAAAACTCTAGAATATCTAGATATTTTATAAATATATGATGAAAAATACTCAGATTGTAAATACTAATAACTAATATAAATAACAAACAATTAATCATCGTCCCAGCTAAATATATAAATATCAGCTTAGGTTTGATTTTATGCAAATTTAAATTAGATATATAAGTTATACCGCCACTTGGAAGAATATAAAACTCAATTATACAATTAGACAATTTAAAATATATTATTCTTTTTCCAGTTCCAATTTTCACTGAGTATGGATTAAACCCAATCATTTTAGCTGCCATAAAATGTCCCATTTCGTGACAAGAGATAGAAAAATAAGCCCATATATAAATTAATAAAAGTTCCATTTTAATCACAAGTTACTCTTGATTTATTAGTATTCCCAAATAATTCATGATTTTTTTCGGTAAAAATACGATAAATAGATAATAAATTTGACACTGTTAATTATTTAATCATTAGCTAATACCAACATTAGACAATAATAAAATACTTATACAATCGGATAAATTCTCATGTATCTCGTCAAAAATACGTAAATTATTTATGGCTAATAAAACATACACAGCTGATGTTTTAGTTGTTGGTGGAGGAACCGGAGGAACTGCGGCTGCTATCCAAGCGGCACGACGGGGAGCCAAAACCATTTTGGTGAGTGAATTTCCTTGGTTGGGAGGAATGCTAACTTCGGCTGGTGTATCTGTACCCGATGGCAATGAATTAGAATCCTTTCAAACGGGGTTATGGGGTGCGTTTTTGCAGGAATTGCGACAACGACAGCCTGGAGGATTGGATAACAGTTGGGTAAGCTTTTTTAGTTACGATCCCCGAATTGGAGCAGAGATTTTTGCAGATTGGGTGCAGGAATTGCCCAATTTACATTGGATTTCTGGACAAGTGCCTTTAGAGGTATTTCGACAAGGTGATTTGATTACTGGTGTCCGCTTTGCTGATTTTGCTGTCACAGCCAAGATTATTCTTGATGGCACAGAATTAGGAGATTTATTAGCTTTAGCTGACATACCTTACCGTTGGGGTTGGGAATTGCAATCAGAGTGGGGAGAACCCAGTGCCCCAGTCACTTTTAACTCTTTAACTCAGAAATATCCTGTGCAAGCGCCCACTTATGTAGTGATTATGCAGGACTTTGGTGAAGCGATTGCACCAGAGATTCCATCTGCGCCTAACTATAATCCATCACAGTTTACTGGTGCTTGGGATGGCTATGGAGCAGAAACATTTTTAAATTATGGACGTTTGCCCGGTGGTCTGTTTATGATGAATTGGCCAATCTGTGGCAATGACTACGGCGAAGGGGTAGGGCGATTGATAGAGTCAGATGTATCCAGAGGTGAATTCATCCAAGAATCTCGCTGGCACAGCCAAAATTTTGCTCATTTCATCCAAAAACAGCTTGGTCGTCGCTATGGTTTAGCAGAAAAAGTATTTCCTCACACTTCTACAGCTTTTGCACTGCATCCCTATTACCGGGAAAGCCGCCGCTTGGTGGGGCTAACTACTGTCCGAGAACAGGATATTTTACCGATCGCAAAAGGTAGAGTTGCATCTATATTTAATGATGCGTTCGCCTTTGGCGTTTGCACAGCGATCGCAGTTGGTAATTACGCCAATGACCATCATTATCCTGGTGTACAATTCCCACTGCAACCTAAATCCATCCGCTGGGGAGGGCGTTGGACTGGAACTCCTTTTACAATTCCCTACAGTTGTCTAATTCCAGCCACAACAGATGGTTTCTTGGTTTGTGAAAAGAATATTTCTGTCTCCCACATTGCCAATGGCGCTACCAGATTACAACCTGTGGTTATGGGCATTGGTCAAGCAGCAGGGATGGCGGCGGCGATATGTGTTGAATTAAACTGCCAGCCGAGGGATTTACCTATCAGAAAGCTGCAAACGGCTTTATTAGAAGATAATCGCTCAAAAGCGCTAATTATTCCTTTGTTTAATCTTCCCCCCAATCGTTCGGATTGGCGGCACTGGCAACTGTATTACTTAGATAACCCACAAGCCTATCCAATTAGTGGCGATTGCCCTGACTCTGCTTTTGACAAAGCATTAATTCAGGAAAGTAACTGTTTCAAAGGGATTTTTTACCGCTTGGAACAGCAGGAATATAGATTCACTGTCACAGCCCCAGCAGCATATCAAGGGCAAAATTGGCAGCTAGTGACTTTGCGATCGCATATCGACGAGCAATTACGCGCTTATCCCCACGAACAATTAGTTACATTGTGGGGTCGTTACAATCACTCTGGTAATTGGTTCTTAGTCGAACATTTAAATGGTGGATAAGAAGAGTTTATTTTCAGTAAAACAGAATACTTTTTGATGAATTGTCCGGATATTAATCAAAAAGCTAAGTATCAGTGAAGTGGAGAGTTCCAAAATAGACATTTGCTATGCGTGCTGCCATTTCACTTTTAGTCTCGAGTCTGGTGTTCGGCCCCTTAGCTTTTAACTGCCAAGCAATGGTCAATCACTTATCAACAGGGCTGTCTTCCCCGCCTACTTCGTCACGCTGGCTCTCGGCGGCATCTGAACAAGCTTCAGATGATGCGCCACGTCATCGCGGTAGTGGGCGCAGAGAAGTGACAAAAAAAGTCCGAACTATCTATGCTGTGGTTTAACTACTGTAAGGTAATGCCTCTTTTCCCAAAAGAACAGAATTACCAGAAAACAGAATGTTGTGCTAACGTCTTTTACACAGCTTTTCTGGCAAAGATATACACAGTTGACACACGAAAGTCTTTAGCGATCGCTTAGTATTTCAATTGCAAACTTTGTATATATATAGTAGTTGGTCTCAATCCTGCCGATCAAAAAGCAAATCAAATTAAGTGCTTTGATTGATAGCATTACCAACTCCTCAAAAGCTCTACAACTGTTGCTTCTTTTCGGTGGAAAGCTTTGCATCTCAATCCTCAACAGCTCCAGAAATAGATGTTACTTAGGCTATGAGTTAATCTAAAGCACATCTAATTCAGACATTTTGCTTGTTGAAGAAACAGCCTTAGGGCAACTTCACTTTATTCCCCAATAAATTTTCTTCTCATACATCCAGTAGCCGATTATCTACATAAGCAAGTAACCGATCTTCGCTCTGACATCTGTTTAGCGTCTTTTGCCGAAGCATAAAATCCCTTTCGTTTCATTTCTTGCTTATCTAGCGTATGGATTAGCAGCAAGTAGTATAGGTTTATTACACTTGCTAACAAATCTACTAATGTAAACCTACTTTTGTTCCTTAGTTTGTTCTCCTCGTAGATAGCTCCCGACAAGATAAGTGTTAAGAAGGATCTGCCAAATCATCTTAGTCTTTTTAATTATTTTACACCCAAGGCCAGATGCAAAAATTTGCATTTGGCCTTTTTATATGAATTTTTTTTAAAGAAACGTGAGTTCGACAAGTCTTATTTGACCTCTTCCTCCACCCCTCTCCGTGTCGGAGAGGAAAGCAAAAAGCTGAATTTTTCGTTGCTCCTCCCTTTGGATTTCGGGGAGGGAGGCTGGGAGAAAGAGATTCATCGAACTCCTAAGAAATAAGGCAGGAGGCAGGAGGCAGAAGGCAGAAGGAAAGAGGGTTTGACTTGTTTCTTTCGCCCTTCCCGCAGGTGCGCCTTCCTTGGAGACTCACGTTAAAGAAAAAGGAGTGGGAGAGATGAGGGAGAAAAACTATTAATTATTTCAATGCCCCATACCCAATCCCCCATGCCCTTTTACACCGTTGTTTTCTTGCGGTTACTTTCTGTACCCTGGATGCCGTTGAGGAACATTGGCACAAACTTCTCAATGAATGTCTGTGGATCTCGCTGCCAAGCCTTTTGTGCAGCTTGAATCCTAGTAAATTGCAACTCCGGCGCTAGCAAAGTCTGGGGTAAGCGTTCCATCAGGTATTGGGGACGTTGCCAAAGCGGCATAGTATTTGCCACTTCCACCAAGTTGGCAACTCGCCGTAGTTCTGCACCCAAGGTGATATCCATCCCTGATTCAAATGCAGCTTGTTCAATTGCAGTATATTTTCGCTTGGCTTGTTCTACTTTTTGCTGATGTTCTGGACTCTTACGTGCAAGTTCTCCTAGCCAACGATTACCCCAGCGAACGTGTCCTGCTTCCTCTGGGAGAATTTTTTCAATAGTTTCCCGAATTTTGATGTTTTCTTCTGTTTGCGGTGCTTGTTTAAGCGCATGAATGTGGGCAGAGAAATACTCACAGCCCCGTTTTTCCGTGACGTTAATTGCGGCAAGGGAAGAAATCACAAAATCTTCAAGGTTTTGGACTGGATCTTGTTGTTCGCGATCGAGTAGGCGTTCAAATTCATTGATATAGGAAGAACCGGGAGGATTACCAATATCTGCTCCCAGGTCTGTCAACAAGTCAGTTAGCCACATGGCATGACGAGCTTCATCTGAGATGTGATGAGACAAATCCCGCACTAGTTGGCGTGGCTGTCCGTTCAGTTGTTCAATTAGCTCTGTGAGGTCTTTGCAACTGCGTTGTTCGCTGTAACGGTAGCGGTTGAGGGTAATGAGATGAATTTCGCGATCGCATACCACTCGTTTCAATATATCTCTCGCACTCAAAACATTTTGAAATTTGCGTGGGTAGGTAACTGTCATAACTTATGTAAAGTTTTGTAAATCTTTCTTTAATGCTAACTTAATTTTTTTCAACTGTTGTATCTATGCCGCTTCACCGAAGAAAACAGTAAAAATTACAAAAATTAGTCACTTTTAAACTTAAGTGTCAGACCTTTTAAATGTAAATAAAAGTAACGAATAAGTGTTCTGTCTTGAGAGAGGTGTGTTTTTTCAGGTGAGACAAACCTGAAGCCAGATGATTTTACCCCTCAAAGGTGGCTTAGGGGTTTTTCTAGCTTTGGGAAAAAATATCTGATATTGTCAGCAAAGGCAAATATAAATTTTTAAAACAGTAGCTTATGTTACAGAATTTTTGCTATAGTAGTTTCAGGAAAACAAAAATTATATATTCACAAAATAGAGAGGGCTATGGTTATGTCTATCGCAGATAAGTCTCGGGCGTTAATGGCGCGTGAACATCAGCAAGTTAAGAATCGCCAACAATCAATGCTGATGCGGGCTGCACAAGAACTTGGTCTTCCTGAAGAAGCATCTCACTACTGGAACCCAATTCAAGGGAAGGTAGATGCTAACACTCGGATGATTTATGGGCCGAGTCATGCTTCCATGAGCTAAGTTTTAAGGTTGATTTTTTGAGTGAATATCTCAGCCGACAACTCTAAAAAAAGCCACCCTTTATCTAGGGTGGCAAAACTTACTTGTTACTTTTTAGTTAGATACGACTCTTAATTAAGCATCGTAATAGAGGTAAAACTCGTAAGGATGAGGCCGCAGCTGCAACTGTTTGACTTCGTTACCTAGTTTGTAGTCAATCCAATTTTCGATAAAGTCTTCCGTGAAGACGCCTGATTCGGTCAAAAAGGCGTGATCTTTTTCCAGTGCTTGCAGAGCCAGTTCTAAAGAACCTGGAGTTGAAGGAACCTTTGCTAGTTCTTCTGGAGAGAGTTCATAGATATTCTTATCTAAGGGTTCACCAGGATGGATTTTGTTCTTGATGCCATCAAGACCAGCACAAAGCATTGCAGCAAATGCCAAATAGGGGTTAGATGTAGCATCTGGACAACGGAATTCCAAACGTTTGGCTTTGGGGTTAGTACCAGATAGAGGAATACGGATAGAAGCAGAACGGTTCCCTTGGGAGTAAGCCAAGTTAACAGGAGCTTCATAACCAGGTACTAGGCGCTTGTACGAGTTGGTGCTAGGGTTGGTGATTGCCAACAGCGCTGGTGCGTGTTTGAGAAGACCACCAATGTAGTACAAGCCCATATCGCTCAAACCAGCATACTTATCACCTGCAAATAGAGGCTGGCCGTCTTTCCAAATGGACTGGTGACAGTGCATTCCCGAACCGTTATCGCCAAAAATTGGTTTGGGCATGAAGGTAACGGTTTTGCCGTATTTTTTGGCAACGTTCTTGATGACATATTTGTAAATCATCAACCAGTCAGCCGCTTCGATCAACTTACCAAAACGAAAACCTAGTTCGCACTGACCACCAGTAGCAACTTCGTGGTGATGCTTTTCAATGGGTACACCTAATTGTGCCATCGTCAACAGCATCTCTGTACGGATATCTTGGAAAGAATCCGTCGGTGAAACTGGGAAGTAACCTTCTTTGAAGCGAGGTTTGTAGCCCAAGTTGGGTTTGTTATCTGTACCAGCTTTACCGGAATTCCAAGCACCTTCTTCGGAGTCTAAGAAGTAGTAGCCTTCGTTGGCGGTTTGGGCAAACCTAGCATTGTCAAAGATAAAGAACTCAGCTTCAGGACCAAAGAAGGCTGTATCACCAAGACCAGTAGAAACCAGGTAATCTATAGCTTTTTGGGCAATAACACGTGGGCAACGGTTGTACCATTCACCCGTGCGGGGTTCTTTGATACTACAAATTATACTTAGCGTTGGTACTTCCATGAATGGGTCGATCCAAGCAGTGTTGGGGTCGAGTACCATCGTCATGTCCGATTCGTTGATCGCTTTCCAACCCCGGATGCTGGAACCGTCAAACGGTACGCCATCAGTGAATGCAGTCTCATCGATTTGGTTCTGGTACAGTGTGAGGTGCTGCCAAGTCCCTACTGTATCGATGAATTTGAGATCGATCAGCTGAATTTTTTGGTCTTGGATCAATTTCAAGACTTCTTGTGGTGTTGTCATTGTTACTCCTTCTCTACCAATTTTCTAAAGTAAAACCAGAATCTTACATTGCATCCTAACTCTGCCGATCTCAATCAGGCCGTGACACAGCAGAAATATCTTAAATACTAGACATTAGCTGATTTTGTAGCTTGTACTACAGATATCTGGATTATCAGGTTATATTAACCTTTCGGCGATCATCTGTACAAAACTGGAAAGTTCATCATATAGGGGTCAACTTTGGCATAGAATCCATAGATAGTGGATAGATTGTTTTTGTGCCGAATCTATTTTTAATAGCACAAAACTTTACTGGTGCATAAGTGCAGCCAAATAAATATCAAACCATAAATAGCAATGATTGGGAGAAGAAGGAATGCGCGATGCGGTAACAAGTTTAATTAAGAATTATGACCTAGCTGGTCGATATTTTGACCGGAATGCGATCGATAGCCTGAAGTCTTACTTTGATAGTGGTACAGCAAGAGTACAAGCAGCTGCGGCGATAAATTCTAATGCGGCTGGACTTGTCAAGCAAGCTGGTTTACAGTTATTTGAAGAACTGCCAGAATTGATTCGCCCTGGTGGAAATGCTTATACAACTCGTCGTTATGCAGCTTGTCTGCGCGATATGGACTACTATCTGCGCTATGCCACTTATGCGCTGGTTGCTGGGAACACCAATGTGTTGGATGAACGAGTGCTGCAAGGGCTGCGGGAAACTTACAATTCTTTAGGAGTACCTATTGGCCCTACAGTTCGCGGTATCCAGATTCTCAAGGAGCTAATTAAGGAGCAAGTAGCAGCAGCAGGTGTGGTTAATACTGTTTTTGTAGATGAACCATTCGATCACATTACACGTGAGTTGAGCGAGATAGATATTTAGCATCTAGCTCTGTTAATTAGAAATTGTGGAACTATACAAACAAAGTTCCTGTAATCTTAAATGGACTTAATACTTATCGCACTTTGGCTTTATTGGCAAGGTGCGTTTACTTTTATTAATGCAAAAAACTATTTCTTGTGTGACAAATTAATTAGTACTACAACGACTATAAGTACTGGAAAAATTTTATACCTGCTCTTATGATATTTATTATTGATATAAATAATTTTTGCCAATAGTTCTATGAGTATTAATGATCTAGAATTTCTGCACGGTGCGGCTTTTCTTCGACTCCTCAAAAGAACATCTTATATCTCTATCAGTTATTTATCTTATATTCATTCATCTCTCTATACAATAAAAAGCTCAGGCCAAGAATCAGCTATTTTATTTAAAATATCAAAAAAACCTACTTCTTCATGGTCATTTAGCTTCAGTTCACAGGAAGAAAATGCATTAACAACATTTCGTGAAACTTATCCTGATATCAAACTTTTTATAGCATTAATTTGTCATCGGGATGGCATTTGTTGTCTATCAGAACAACAACTATGGACAATTATTGATCCTAGTGAGGGTTTAGCCAAGCAGCGTGTTTCTGTTAAAAGAGAACTAAGAGGAAGTTATTATGTTAAAGGTACAGGGAGAGTTCCCTTAGAACAGACAGTCCCTCAAAATAATTGGCCTGAAGTAATTTTATCAACATCAAATAACCTATGACACCCACTCAGATTAAAACTAATGGCGACTGTATTGACAGATTAATTAAGAGATTAGAGAAAAAAATCGGAGAAAGAGAAGCGAATCAACTTAAAGAAACTGCTATTGAAATTGTCCAAAATTGTGTCAGAGTTTATTCAGAGAATTTTGGTAATGGTGATGTAGGGAAAAATAGTACAGGTTTAGTTAGCCAATCTTATAAGGGAAAAGACGCTATTACTAATGGGACAACTGGGCTTATTTATGGACGAGTTCAAAGTGGTAAAACTAACACAACTATTGCAACTTTAGCACTGGCTCATGAAAACAATTTTCGTTGTTTTATTATTTTAACATCTGATAATACATGGTTAGGAAAACAAACGGCTAATCGTTTTAATAATCAAGTTCAAGCAGACCCTGTTTTCTTTGATTGGGAAGCATGGAAAAAAGATCCTCATGGTTTTGCAGAAACTAAAATTGCACCCTATATTAAAGATACAGGTGTTGTATTAGTTTCTACAAAAAACGGTCATCACTTAGATAATTTATTGACGGTTTTAAGAGCAGCAAAAATTAAATGTGTTCCTACTTTGATTTTTGATGATGAAGCAGATAATGCTAGTTTAAATACGAATGAATCTAAACAAGCTAAAAAAGGAATGGTAACTTATTATGGGCGAGATGCAAAACAAAAAGTAATGGATACAGTTCATCAACACGCTCGAATGTATGGTTATCGTCCACAATTAAAAGATGTAACTCACCTCTTTTTACCAGAACATATACTAGACGCTTTTCGTTCTATTCACGAAGCAGATGAAGCGATGCGGCAAGCAATTGGAGATGATATTTATAATATCAAACTACAACCTGTTTGGATAGGAGGAAATCTTAAACCAACTCGCTCTAATGTTTTAGATCCTTCAGTAATTGATGTATTAGTACCAGGTTCATTAGTTTTTCCTCAAAGCCCAGCCTATAAAAAAGATGAAATCGAGGATAATTTCAAAGAAATTGAGAACCTTTTAAAACATTATCAAGACAACAATCAATATTATGAAGTTGATATAGAATTTATCATTAAAATACTCAATTATACGAAAAGCCATTATGTCCTATCGGAAAAATGGAAAGATAAACGTATTATCAAAAGATTAACAAATATAAAATCAAAGGGCATGACAAAGGGTCGTTTAAATGTTCGTAGAGGTGAAAGAAATAATAATGAAGGATTAGATATGACGAGAAAAGACCCTTTTGAGTGGATGTTTGGCTTCGGTTCAGGTAGGTGGTCATTAGAGGCTAAAGAAAAATATCCCGATGTGCCAACGTTAATTATTTGCTATCAAAAAGGTGAAAAAACCTAGAAATGGGATGGTCATCCTATATATCTACCTATGTTAGTTTTACCTAAACAAAAATTTGTTTTAATGTTTAATTATGATGAGGATGAATAGGTGATATTTTGAATTAGCGATCGCGCCTGTATAAAATGACTTTGCTAGATTAAAGCTGTGTTTTTGAAGCTATCTTTCGACTAATGCCAGCCAGAGACATCTACCACACCGCGATCATTAAAGCACTTATTGCAGATGGTTGGACAATAACCAACGATCCCTTATACCTGGCATACGGGGGTAGAGAACTTTACGTAGATATTGGAGCAAAAAGAGTTACCATTGCTGCTGAGAGAGACGATCAAAAAATAGCTGTTGAAATCAAAAGTTTTCTGAGTCCTTCTCCCGTAAATGACCTCCAGGAAGCTGTAGGACAGTATGAAGTTTATCGTAGTGTGCTTAAAGAACTAGAACCAAAACGCCAACTTTATTTAGCAGTTCCCAAGCGGGTTTACGAAGGTATATTTTCCGAACGCTTTGGTCAGCTAATTCTTAATAAACCTCATCCATCTTGAAAACTGGAGTTTTTCTAGAAAACATATTACTGTGAATAAGTGGGTGTAGAGAATGAAACAGGGATGCTCAAAGTAGAATGCGATCGCTGGAATGAAAGTGCTTCTGTGTTGAGAGAAGAAGCATTGAAAGCAGATCATGCTCGGACTCGCGAACGCTTAATGGCACTGTACGAGATATGTAACGGAAAAAGTGCTACTAAGGTAGGCAGAGAAACAGGGCGTAATCCTCAGACAGTAATGGAATGGGTACATCGTTACAATATTTCAGGTAAAGAAGCATTGTTATATCAGCGTACAGGTGGTCATACGCTTTTTTTTCCAGAGAAATAGAACAAGCAATTGATTGTGAGATTCGTCAAGCTCTGGAGTTAGCAAAAACACCGCCCCAAGAACGACAACAGAAGCGAACGCACTCATCCCGTTGGACATTGAAACGTTTAGTGGCTTGGATTAACAAACAATTCAATCTCAAATGTTGTCGAGAGTCAGTACGTAAAACCCTTCAAAACTTAGGATTTTCATGGAAAAAAGCACGTAAAATATTAAACAAAGCTAATACTAACAAACGTCGCGAGTATCTGGAAAAACTTAAAGGTTTACTTGATGACGCTCTTGACAAGGGGCGTTTACTGATTTTTATCGATGAAGCACACATTCATCTTGATTGTGATGAAGGTTATGGTTGGTCAATCAAAGGTGAACGTTTTTGGGTTAGTTCCAATTCCCCTGGAAGAACCAAAGTTTCATTTTATGGGGTTTATGTTTACAACTATGCTCAGGTAAAAATTTTTCCTGATCTCAAGGCTGACCAATTCAATTCAATTGATGTTTTAAAAAATCTCAGAAGTGAATTCCACGATCGCGACATCACTTTAATTTGGGATGGTGCTCCTTATCACCGGGCACAATTGGTAAAAGAGGCATTGTCAGTGTTACAAATAAACCTGGAACCCTTACCTGGATATAGCCCTGATTTTATGCCTGTCGAGCACCTGTGGCAGTGGTTACGTGAAGATCTTCGTTATCATACATGCTATCAATCTTCTTCAGAACTGATTGAACGGGTTCATTTATTTGAACAAGATATTAATTCCAACTCCTTTGAAATTAGTGTAGGCGTAGCCCCCCGCAGGCATCGCTTGTGGGTGAAAAATCATCTTGACCCTGACGAGGAAAAACTACGGGTTTCAACGTAGATGAGGTTTAGTATAGGAATAAACGTAATTGTCTTTGACGAGCAACTAGAAAGGATTATCAGATGGATAAGCTAGCTCGGTATCGTGAAATTATTCGTCAGGTGATATTTGACTATGCTAGTCACAAGCCTGCTAACGGTCAAATAGAGACAGAAGCAGTCATTGACTTGGAGCGAGACCACTACGAAGTATTACACATTGGCTGGGATGGAGTGCGCCGCGTACATGGTTCGGTGGTACATATAGATATTATTAATGATAAAGTGTGGATTCAATATGATGGTACTTCCCAGCCAGTAGCAGAGGCATTATTAGAAGCGGGTATTTTGCGCGAAGATATTGTCTTGGGTTTCCATCCTGCTGAACTACGGCAATACACGGATTTTGCTGTATCTTAATTATTTTGATGTCGTGTATTCCAAAAGAATAATACATTTAAGTAACGATCGCTCATAAATGAATCGCATTAGCTTATCTTATCGGTACTAGAACCGTCATAAGCCACAATAGAAGTTGCCGATGTTTGAGGCGCTGATTATGGAAGAATTATTAACTCTGAAAGACTTGCTTGTTAAAGGCGATCTTCAAGGAGCGTTGATTATAGTTGAAGAATTAACGGAAATGAGCCGAAATGACATCATCAAGACGATTCGTAGCTATGCAGTGATTTTGCTGTTGCATCTGATTAAACAACAAGCGGAAAATCGCACGACTCGCTCTTGGGAAGTCTCAATTCGGAATTCGGTTCGGGAAATTCAACGAGAAAATAAGCGGCGCAAAGCTGGGGGCTATTATCTCACCCCAGAAGAATTGTTAGAAATCTTAGCAGAAGCCTATTTAAATGCCATTGATCAGGCTTCCTTGGAAGTAGAAGAAGGTCGTTATGAAGTCCAAGAATTAGAAAAGCTGGTTAACCAAAAACAAATTATCAATCGTGCTTTGGCTTTAATCTTACCAGGAGAGTCTAATTAATTGGCTAAACAGCGACTCGACACATTATTAGTAGAATTAAATTTATGTTCTTCTCGCGCCTTAGCACAGAGGTTAATTCAGGCGGGGGAAGTTACTGTTAATCAACAGTTAGTTGATAAACCTGGAACAGAAATTGATATTACAGCTCAAATAAATATTAAAGAGCGATCACCTTTTGTTTCTAGAGGCGGTGAAAAACTCTCCAAAGCTTTGTCAGTATTTGCCATTCCCGTAGTAGAGCGCATTTGTTTAGATGGTGGGATTTCTACTGGTGGTTTTACTGATTGTCTCTTGCAAGCTGGAGCAAAACAAGTTTACGGTATTGATGTTGGTTACGGACAAGTTGACTGGCGGTTGCGGAACGATCCGCGAGTGATTTTGCGGGAACGTACCAATTTACGGCAACTACGACCAGATGAGTTATATGGTGAAAATGACCCGATTCCTGATTTGGCGGTGGTTGATGTATCGTTTATTTCTTTAACTAAGATTCTGCCTGCTTTGTGGCAACTAACTCAAGCTAACCGAGAAGCTGTATTGTTAGTCAAGCCACAGTTTGAAGTCGGCAGATCGCGTGTGGGTAAAAAAGGTGTTGTACGCGATCCAAACGACCAAGCTGATGCCATTTTCCAGGTCTTGCAAGCCGCCCACAAATTACGATGGAAATACAAAGGCTTAACTTGGTCGCCGATCGTTGGCCCTGCTGGGAATATCGAATTTCTGTTGTGGTTGGCAATGGAAAGTGAAACACCACCACTTGATTTAGAGACAATTAAGCGAATAACGCAATCAGCAACAACTGATTTACGCAAGAGTTAAAGAAGAATGCAGAATGCAGAATTCAGAATGCAGAATTCAGAATCAATTAGTGAGAACTTAAATCCACTCATCTCCACTCGGACTCCAATTCATACTGAATTCTGACTCCTGAATTCTTTCTTCTTAAACGTCGTAGATTAGACATTCTACGGAATCTGGATGGCGATCGCAGTAATTTTCCAAAGAGGTTTTTTTGGATTTTGCTTGGTGTTGGTGAGCTTTCTCAGCTTGTAATTCTTCTACAATGTCCCACGCTACAGCACAACCAGCAGAATTGCTGCCATCTAGATCGCAAGTTGTCCGGGCTTCAGTAATGGCATTAGTAATGGCTTCTTCAAGAGTTGCTGCCCCAGCAATTTCAAATTTTAGGGTAGTTGTCATGATACTTTCACCTTTAATTTACAGACAGAGTTATTAGCTGCGAGCTTTTAATGACCTCAATCAGGTCACATTTCTAGTTTAGATAGGCTTCCCACAAGAAGTAGTGGTAAACACCGCCATCTTTTTCGCAAAATTGAGTGGGATTACCCTCTTGTCATCTTTAGATTCAAAAAGGTATGGGAATTCTACTAGTTGCGATCGCTATTCAGAGGTGGTCATGTTCTCAATCTTGCATCCCAAATTGAGAATGTCAGTTAATTGTCAGAAGACTTTGATAGAAGTTGATAAACGCTTATAAACGGTAACAAAAAGATAGCAGTTTTTAATTATTCTCAATACTTTATGTTTAATTCTTGTCGCAAACGATACAGAATTGTATTTTGGTCAACTTGAGAGAGAATTTCTTGAATGACGCTGCTAGCGCCTAATTGTCCCCAAGTGCAGCCTTTTTCGAGATAGACTTGGGCAGCTTTGCCAACAGAATATGCGCCATAACCTGCGATACCAGCTTGAGCGATCGCACTGCCAGCAAAAGCAGTAATATTGCTGGGATTGTCACCACTAGTTATTGCGGCAGTACTCTTACCTAAACCTAAAAGAAAACTACTACCTAGTTCTCCAAGTAGCAAACCGCCAGAACTAAATAAAATCGTTTTTAAAATTTTCCCGGCTTCATAGCTAGTCATCGGCAAACCATACAATCTAGCGAGAGCGCGAATTAAAGCTAAATCAGCAACAGTTCCGCCAAGGATATCTAAGAAGGCGATGGGATTGAGCATTACTGCCAAAGCTTTGTATTTGGTAAACTGCCAAATAATTTCTTCAGCTTCCTTTTCGCGTAAATCGATGGTTTTTTGAGCGATCGCGGTTTCTGCATCCCGTGCTTGGATGAGTGCATTTAAAGCCAGAAGCGATCGCCCTTCCCGATTCAGAATATTCAGAATTATCTCTTTGAGTTCGTCTACTTGCGGTGGTGGTGTTTCCCATTCATAAGTGACACGCCCATCAGGCCATTCAACTCGCACTTCCATTGCTGCTGGTTCTGCTGCCACCATCACAATTTCATCAGGTAGTAGAGGTTTTGCTTCGGGATGTCCAGCACCCAGTTGTTGTAAATTTTGGTAAATTGCTCCTTTGTCTGTATCTGGGTAAAGGTCTATTTTGTTAAACACTAAAATCAGGGGTTTTTGCGATCGCCTTAATTGCAGCAGCGCTTGATACTCAGTACGCGTGATATCACCAGACACGACAAACAAAATCAAATCCGCCTGATGTACTACTTCTCGTGCCATATCCGCCCGTGACTCCCCCTCAATTTCATCTAATCCAGGGGTATCAATTAACTCTACTAGTACCTTATCACTGGGCTGCCACCGCACGGAACGGGGCCATTGGGTGACACCATTCAGGGGTCCAGTTTGCAAAATCTTGTCTCCCAACAAGGCATTTAAAACTGCTGACTTTCCCCGACTCACCAAACCAAAGACAGCAATTCTAATGACGTTTGAATCCAGCTTGTTGAGTGTGGCTCTCAAAGCTTCCAATTCTGGTTTCATCAAACCTACAAATTCTGGGTTAGATGATAACTGTCCTGACTTGCGAAGATATCCATACCAAGAAAGCGCTTGTCTGAGACTGGCGCGGGCACGATTTAAGTGAGTTTCTTGCAGATTACGATAAACCGACATAATGTCAACACTTCAGCCTTCACTCTCTCTAAAATGCTCAAAACACTTACTTTCAGCATTCGATTGTGAATAATAAGTATGAATTCGTACTCATTAACCATACTTAATCAATGCTCACTTTTTCAACCCCACGATCGGGGAAAGGAAAAGTTAAACATACTTCTCTATCTTATATCCCTAAGTTCTTGGACTAATAATCTATATATAGGACATAAAAAGTCTCTAAGTTTATGAGGTCAGAGATTAGGTATTTTATAAAGTCTTAAAAAAGATGTGACTAATAGATAGCTGCAAAGAGAGACTAACACCAAAATCTACACTGAGATCGAAGGCGCATTGGCTCCGACTTTGTTCAGTTTTAGTCGGCTTTGAAATTTTCTTATGTGACTCTCTTCTCTACAAGAGGCTGCCGCAACATCACGTTACGCCTAGCTTGCTTCCCTGTAAGGGTACAATTTTCAAATTTTAATTTTGAATTGTTAATCTGGGTATCCTAAGAAAGACAAGGTTAAATGATATAGATGAAGGAACAAAGTTTATAACTTATCTATGAGTAGAAAAAAAACTATAATTTCTACTACAAAAACTGATTGAATAATTAGCCAACTCATTCTATAAAAAGAAGAGTGCTGAGTGCGGTCAATCATGAAGGTAAAAGCTCGTTTACATTCTTATACCAATTTTGCGATGCCTGCGGTAAATGCTCGCCTACGCAAATGGTGAGAACTTTGATTGAGCAAGTTTTCCCATAAGTGCAGCCGGAAATTCTGGACTTATAGGAGCAGTCTTTTTCAGACTAAGACATAAATATTAATTATATGAAAAATTTGAGGAACAGCCATGCGAGGAAATGAGCGGGAAAAAATACGCCATCTGTTGGTCATCCAAGACCTGGAAGGACGGCGAACTGTCGCCCTGCGAGAGACTACTTATTCTCTGGGGCGGCATCCTGCAAACACTATTGTCTTGGCTTCCCGCTCGGTATCAATGCAACATGCAATTTTATTGCGAGTCACTGTTCCAGAAACTGACCAATACGGCTTCCAGATTATTGATGGTAACTATAAAGGTAAAGGAAGTACTAATGGCTTATTTGTGAATGGTAATAAATGCTTTTCTCATAATCTTAGGCATGGAGATATCATTGCTTTTGGTAGTAATAAAGCTCAGGCTAAATATTATGCTATTTCCAATATTTCCGAACAAGCATTTTCTGAATCTTTTGATGTTGAAGACTTATCTGGTTTTTTATCAGAGCAAGCCAGTCCTGCCAATCCGTTTCAAACCTTAGCCATCGATCCTGGCTTTGAAGCAGCTAGTGAGTCTGCTCTAGCTCGCCTAGCATCCTTTCCTGAACTCATCCCCAATTCAATTATTGAAATGGATTTCGAGGGAAGAATTACGTATCTCAATCCAGCCGCAGCGATCAAGTTTCCCAATCTTAGGGAAGTTGGGACAGAACACCCAATTTTAACGGGACTGTTGATTGGAGCTAAAAATCTAGAAAACAATTCTTTTGTGCGCGAGGTGGAAGTAGGTACAGAAGTTTTTGAACAATCCGTACTTTATCTTCCAGAAAGTGATTTAATTAGAACTTTTATTATTAGAGATATTACAGAGCAAAAGCAAGCTACAGCCGAACTACGCCAGCGCGATCGTTTGCTACAAGCAGTTGCAGAAGCTGCCAATTATTTGCTAGGAGAAATGAATTACGAAACTGGTATCGATCTAGCTCTAGCAGTAGTGGGTGAAGCTGCCAAGGCAGATCGTGCCTATCTCTTTCAGAACCATCTCCATCCTATTACAGAGGAAATGGCAGTCAGCCTACGCTTTGAATGGACACAATTTGGGATTAAATCTACCCTCCACGATTGGCAGAATCAGCTTTATCAAGCTCCTGAATTAGCCCGTTGGTACACAGTTTTCTCTAGCGGCCAATCGATTAGCGGCATCACTCAAAAATTTCCTGTCGCCGAACAAGAATTTCTGATTCGAGATGGCATTAAATCGCTTCTCTTGGTACCTCTTCGCTTGGATAATCATTTCTGGGGGTATCTTGGCTTGGCAGACTGCACCTTTGAACGTCATTGGTCAAAGCATGAAGAATCTACTCTTTTGACCATGGCCGCCAGTATTATTGGTGCGCGGCAGCGTCAGCAAGTAGAAGAAAAGATTCGCCATCAAGCTCTCCATGACTTGCTGACAGGGTTGCCAAATCGTCTCCTATTTAACGAGTTGCTCAGTAAAACTCTGCCCAACGCCACTCGAAATGGCGAAAGTTTAGCTGTGATTTTCCTCGATTTGGATCGCTTCAAGGTGATTAATGATACTTTGGGTCACACTCTGGGAGACCAATTGTTACAAAGCGTCTCTCAAAGATTAAAAAACTCACTCAGAGATGGAGACACTGTAGCCCGTTGGGGAGGCGATGAATTTACTATTTTACTTCCACGAATCAATGATATTGAAGAGGTAACTTTGGTGGCGCAGAGAATCTTACAAGCCTTAGAAGATGCTTTTCATCTCCAAGAGCATGAACTTTATGTAACTGCTAGCCTCGGTATTGCCTTACTCGATCGCAACAGCCCTGACACCGAAACACTAATCCAGCACGCAGATGCGGCTTTATACTACGCCAAGGACAAAGGGCGGAATAACTATCAATTTTACAGTGTTTCTCTGAGTGCTAAAAATCCTGAACTCCTGACTTTAGAAAAGAGCTTGCGCTATGCCCTAGAACGCAACGAATTTAAGCTTTACTATCAGCCTCGTGTGAACATTGCCACAGGAGAAATTACTAGTATGGAGGCTCTGTTGCGTTGGCAGCACTCAGAGATGGGATTAGTTGCCCCCAGTGTATTCATTCCTTTGGTTGAAGAAAGTGGATTAATTGTCCCCATCGGCGAATGGACTCTACAGACGGCCTGTAGCCAAAATAAAGCATGGCAAGATGCTGGATTGCCACCGATTAAGATTGCTGTCAATCTTTCTCTGAAGCAGTTCCGTCAACCCAAATTGGTAGAGACTATAGCTAAGGTTTTAGAACAAACGGGTCTGGAGCCGCGCTTTTTAGAATTAGAAATTATGGAAACCACAGCGATTGAGGACTTGGGTTTTACCAGAAGGGTGTTAGAGGAGCTACAGCAGATGGGTGTTTATATCTCCATCGATGACTTTGGTACAGGTCATTCCTCGCTCTCGCGCCTACAGCTTTTGCCACTCCACAATCTGAAAATAGATAAATCTTTCATTCAATATTTGACGCAGGATGCCAAAGTAGCTCATATTATCCAGGCCATAGTTACCTTGGGACACAGTTTGGGATTAAAGTTAACAGCCGAAGGGGTAGAGAAGGAAGAGGAATTGGAGTTTTTGAAATCTATCAACTGCGAGGAGGTACAGGGCTTTTTATTCTACCGCCCACTTTCTGAACAGAAAGCAACAGAAGTCCTCGAAAGTAAACGACCAACGATCTAATACAAGGGAAACTCTTTGTACCAGTGAGGATACAATAAAATTCATTGTCTTGCTGCCGACCTTTTTCGTCCTATGCTACCAGTCATTTATTCCGACGAATTTTTAGATCACAAGACTGGAAAATACCATCCCGAAAAACCAGAACGTTTAAGTGCGATCGCAAATGCTTTAAAAGCAGCTACATTCGCCGATCAAATTACCTGGCACTTGCCTACACCAGCATCACAACAGCCATCGCTGATGTCTTCGTTGGTTAAAGCACATAGCCCAGCCTACATCAAAAAACTATGGCAGATCGCTTCTAGTGGCGGCGGCCCTTTGGATGGAGATACGCTAGTTTCCCCACGCAGTTATGATGTGGCATTATTGGCAGTCAGTGCATGGTTGGATGGAGTTGAGGTTGTGTTACGGTCGGCTAATCCAGCTTTTGTACTAGCGCGTCCCCCAGGACATCACGCTGAAAGTGATGCAGGGATGGGCTTTTGCCTATTTTCTAATGCCGCGATCGCCGCTTTATTTGCTTTAGAACAACCTGGAATTAACCGCGTCGCCATCCTTGATTGGGATGTACATCACGGTAATGGTACTCAGGCGATCGTTGAAACTGAAGCACGCATCGCCTATTGTTCCCTACATCAGTACCCATGCTATCCCGGTACGGGAAGATCGACAGAACGAGGTTTTCACAATAATGTATTAAATTTACCAGTACGCCCTGGTAGTGATATTGCTGTATATCAGCCACTATTTGAAAACCAGGTAGTACCGTTTTTAGCCAACTTCCAGCCAGATTTACTAATTGTTAGTGCTGGTTACGATGCCAATGCAGAAGATCCTTTGGCAAGTATTAATTTACAGCCAGAAGACTACGCTTTATTTACTGATTATTGTTTGGGGCTAACTCGTAAAATTCTGTTTGGCTTAGAAGGTGGTTATGACTTCGATACTCTTTCTCAATCAGTTGTAGCGACGATTGAACGCTGTTTACTTTGAGCTTGTCTTGTTTATCCCATTTCACGACATGCCTGATATATATACCGACGATCGCAGTTACCAAAATAATAGCTTAAATTCTCTGCAAAAATTTGGGAACACTGAATACTGACGCGGTTATAGCTGACATACAGTTATGAAAATTTCTCACAAACTGGTTGCAAGCTTGGTTGGTGTTTCCTTGTTAAGGATTGTAATTGATACGGTTGCGATCGCCGACAATGGTTGGGCGATACCTGAAACAGTGCGATCGCGCATTTTTGATTTTTTTTTCACCACGACACCTATCGGCAAAGGTACTGGTATGGGCTTATCCATCAGCTACAAAATAGTCATAGAAAAAAATCGTGGCAAGATATGGTGTGATTCCACCTAGTGCGTGTCATTAGTTGAGCCAAATCACAGTAGGAGCAAGATAAATTGCAGCGAGAAAGTTATTTTGCCCAATCCCACTTACCCTGAGCGAACGCGAGTGCATCTCGTAGAGAAGGAGAAGGGATGCCCCATTCCCCATTCCCTTTTTTATAAACTTCATAGAATCTTCAGAAATAAAAATTTTCAGCAGGGTTCTGAAAGAGCTAAAGTTTTGTTAAGATGCAATTGCTAGTAGTTTCTCAGCGAAATTCACCTATCGGGGTGTGGAGAAATAAAAAGCACAAGCAGCACAAATTTCAAAAGGTGAAGCAATGACCACCTATATTTTTTTCGACGAAGCCTTACGAATGCTGACCAACGCCTATCTGATCTCAGTAGTACTGTTAATGGCAGCTTCTGGTATAGGTCTGGCAGTAATTGAGACAATAGAAAAGACCGGAGAACGCTAAGTTTAAAGATGGCAATGTAGTTCCTGCCAAAAACCTTTGGGTACAAGTGTTCGCCGTGAATCAATCCTGGGAACACTAAAGGATGAAAGTCTCAAGCGTCACAACCTTACCTGTAAATCTACCAAACATACAGGTAACAGTAACGCTATTGGGACTCTAACCAAGGAGCTACTACAATGGGTCTATTCGACGCTGTGTTGGGTACAGATAGCCAAGCCCAAGCAGCACTCAGTCCAGCGGAAGCTTTTGCTGTCATTATATTGACGGCAACGGCTTCAGACGGTTATCTTTCTGTTGAGCAAGCAAATTCTATCATTTCTGTGCTGTCTCGGATGAAACTTTTTAAAAGTTATTCTAATGAAATGATGAACAGGCTGTTTGAAAAAATTTTGGGCATTCTCCAAGGTGATGACTTTAATGCTTTGTTTAATGCAGCCAAAGATTCTCTATCTCAAGATTTGCGAGAAACAGCCTTTACAGTAGCCACCGATTTTGTCCTAGCTGAAGGTATTATACCTGAAGAAGAAAAAAACTTCTTAATTGATTTATATCAAGCTTTAGGGGTTTCGAGTGAGATAGCAATACAAATTGTGCAAGTAATCTTGATTAAAAATCGTGCATAGGGCGATCGAACATAACTTGTGATGCCCATTGTCCTTACTTGATTAAACTGTATAAGTAGCTTATAAATAAAGCGTGGCACGGAAGTTAAGCTTCTTTGCCACTATTTTTTGCTTTTATCAATCAAAATTCAGGAGTCAGGAGTCAGAATTCAGTATGAATTAGAGTCCGACTGGCGGATGAATCCCCCACTTTCTTGTTCTGATTTGTGTTAGCGGATAGCTAATGTTTAGCCCATTCTGACTTCTGGATTCTTCTTCAAAATTTTCAACTTTAAATAAATTATCAATTGTTTATGCTTTCTTCTGTCACCCTAACCCAATTGGCTGAAGTTATTTTGGCCCACTCTGTAAACTTATCTGAAACTGCTTTAACACAGGTAACTAGCGCTATCCAAACAGATAGCCGTACCTTGAAGCCAGGTGAAGTATTTGTCGCTTTGAGAGGCGATAAGTTTGATGGACATGAATTTGTGCCAACTGCGATCGCAAAGGGGGCAATAGCTGCAATCGTAGATTTTGAATACGAAAATCCTGGTTTTCCAGTACTACAGGTAAAAGACACCCTCCAGGCGTATCAAAAAATTGGTCGATGGTGGCGCGATCGCTTTAATATTCCTGTAATTGGTGTAACCGGTTCGGTGGGTAAAACTACAACCAAAGAATTGATCGCCGCAGTTTTAGGCACAAAGGGACGAGTTCACAAAACTTATGGAAATTACAACAACGAAATCGGTGTCCCGAAAACTCTCCTAGAACTTGGCGCAGAACACGATTACGCCGTGATTGAAATGGCGATGCGCGGTAGAGGACAAATTGCCGAACTGACACAAATAGCGCGGCCAACAATTGGAGTAATTACCAATGTGGGAACGGCGCATATTGAGTTACTCGGTTCCGAAGAAGCGATCGCTGAGGCAAAATGTGAGTTGTTAGTCGAAATGTCTGCTGATAGTGTGGCAATTCTCAACCACGACAATCCTTTATTAATGGCTACAGCTGCGAAATTTTGGCAGGGAGAAGTTTTGACTTACGGCTTTTCTGGCGGAGATATTCAAGGGCAGTTAATTGATAACGACCAGGTGGAAGTCGCAGGAATCCAATTACCTCTACCTTTACCTGGTCGTCATAATGCGACTAATTTCTTGGCAGCTTTAGCAGTGGCAAAGGTTTTAGGGATCGATTGGGCAACCCTCAAATCAGGTGTAATGGTGGATATGCCTACAGGGCGATCGCAGCGATTTACTTTACCCAACGATGTGGTAATTTTAGATGAAACTTATAATGCTGCACCAGAAGCTATGATTGCAGCATTGCAATTATTGGCAGATACACCCGGAAAACGGAAGATTGCCGTATTGGGTGCAATGAAAGAATTGGGAGAGCGATCGCAGCAGTTGCACCAGCGAGTGGGAGAAACAGTACGTAAGTTAAATTTAGACGGTTTGTTGGTTTTGGTAGATGGACAAGATGCCGAAGCGATCGCTCTTAGTGCTGAGGGTATTACATCGGAGTGTTTTGCAACTCATGCCGAGTTGGTGGCTAGGTTGAAGACATTTGTGCAAGCAGGCGATCGTTTATTGTTCAAAGCTGCTCATTCCGTGGGACTAGATCGGGTAGTCAGTCAGTTACGTGCAGAATTTCCCAAATGATACCACTAGAAACCAAACGTCTTATACTGCAAGACTCTTGGCTATAATGCCATCCTTGAGCATGAATGGAGAGGCGTCAACATAATTCGTAATTGATAATGACGCTCTCTACGAGACGCTAAAAGCGTAGCTTGCTTCCCCGTTGGGGTACGCAGACTCGCTACCGCTACGCTAACATAATTCGTAGTTGCAATTCCTTTGGGGCTTGAACCCTCCACTATCTTGTTGACCACCCTTCAGCAGAGATTATGCTGGGGGCTTAAACCCTCTTTAATTACGAATTACGAATTAGTAATTATTTGGTCAAATGATGATTGATTTTCTGAAAATATCATCCATAGATGCCCGATAGACTTCAGTTGGAAAGACTAGGGCTGTTGCTGTAGCGTCTTTGAAAAAGAATTGCTGCAAAATTAGTAACTAAGCAGGTGATTGCTAGCCACATCAAGATATAAGTAGGAGCCATCACCACGCCAATCATGAACCAAGTATATACGTGCAGTATCATTACAGAAGCGAAAAAGCTAGCGATTCCAGCAGATTGCCAAACTTGATGCGATGGACGACGTAACGCTACCAGGCTCATCGTTAAAATTGTGACAAGTAAGTTCGCTGGTACAAGAAATGCACAAATACTTACGCAGTTGCCACGAGAGAACTCTACTAAGGTGTTAAAATCGAGCATTAATTTCCTGGGATAGATGTTGGCTTTTTAAGAATTTAATTTATTTTAAAACAACGAAATTTACATTAACATAATAGTGAGTACTCACATTGCAAACATAACACAAACTCAACTTTTGAGTTGCGTTTTGATAGTACCAATAGTTAGTTAATTATAAAGATTTTGGATCGGTAGGGTGGAAAATACCCACCCTAGCCAGAATTAACCTGGTAAAATCACCGTATCGATAACGTGTACCACACCATTATCAGCTTCGATATTTGCTGCTAAAACTGTGGCATTTTTAACTTCAAAACCATCAGAAGAATGAATTTTAATGGGTGAACCTTCCACAGAATTAACCGTACCGAGTTGTGCCAAATCAGCCTCTAGCAGCTTTCCGGGAACGACATGATACTTTAAAATCCGTGTTAGCTGGGGAATATTCTGTAACAGAGTTTGGATAGTTCCCGCTGGTAACTTGGCAAAAGCATCGTCATTTGGTGCAAAAACAGTGAACGGGCCAGGACTTTTTAATGTTTCTACTAAACCAGCAGCTTGTACAGCCGCTACCAGTGTTTTAAACGACTCAGATGTAACTGCAATATCAACAATATCAGCCATATATCTTACCTAAATCTCTGCAAAAGATTTTAAAGGATAATAAACCTATTTTAAGTTTTATTAAACAAAATAAATCTAAAATCAGGCGTTGAATAAACTACACCTAGACGCGTACCCTCGTCAGACATCACCTTATGATGTTTCTAGGAAAATTCCGTTATCTAAAGAAATGTCCGATCGCACGTATGCCATTCTGGGAACTGGAGCATTAGGTGGATTCTATGGCGCCAGACTGCAAAAAGCCGGGTTAGATGTCCACTTTTTGCTCAAGAGTGATTACGAACAGGTAAAGAAATATGGTTTAGTGGTAGAGTCCAAAGACGGTGACTTTACCCTTCCCGAAGTCCATGCCTACAACGACGTAGAAAAGATGCCACAATGCGACGTGGTGGTGGTGGCACTAAAGACGACGCAAAACTATTTACTACCAAAGATGTTGCCACCTGTAGTTAAAGACAATGGGGTGGTGTTGGTATTACAGAATGGACTTGGTGTAGAAGAGGAAGTCGCTGAAATTGTTAGTAATGTCGCTGTTATCGGTGGATTGTGCTTTTTGTGTTCTAACAAAGTGGGGCCAGGGCATATACACCATCTAGACTATGGGCAAATTACCTTCAGTGAATATACCCCTAATTATCAGCCTAGTGGGATAACTCAGAGGATGCAGCAAATTGCTGATGACTTTGAAAGCGCTGGTATCTCAATTGAATTAGCCGAAGATTTACTACTAGCACGCTGGAAAAAGTTGGTGTGGAATATCCCGTACAATGGGCTTTCTGTGATTCTCAACGCTAGAACAGATGAATTAATGGCGTATGAGTACACCCGCAAGTTAGTCGAACAATTGATGTATGAAGTAGCGGCGGGGGCAAAAAGTTATGGGCGAATTATTAGCGATCGCTTCATTCAAACAATGCTCGATTATACTGTCAAAATGACACCTTACCGCCCCAGCATGAAAATTGACTACGACGAACATCGTCCTTTGGAGATAGAAGCAATTTTCGGCAACCCATTACGAAAAGCCCAAGCAGTAGGTGTAAATTTAGCGCAGATTAGCTGTTTATACCACCAGTTGAAGTTTTTAGATGCCAGGGGAAAGTGAGGGAGATGAGGGAGATAGGGGAGCAGGGGAAGCAGGGGAAGCAGGGGAGGCAGGGGGAGAAAATAACTTTTAACTCCTAACTCCTAACTCCCCTAATTTTTAACGCAGGGATTCAAAAATGACTGCTATTGTCATTAAACACAACAGGATAATTCCCAGTGGAAGCAAAAACTGTTGTAAAAGGTACAGCAGTATGGGTATGATTTGTAAGATACCCAAACCGCTGGATAAAACGTAAGCGATCGCAATGCCAAATAGTACCAACAAAAAATATTTCAAGGATTTAGAGGCAAAACGAAATAAAAGCGTATCCTGATTTGTGTCCATGTTTTTACTCACGAAATTAGCTAAATTTTTGGCAGTGAATATTTTTTGTGATTTTCCCAAACCTCTGAATAAATGAGGCTATGAAGAATCAACAGTATTAGTTTTACAATTGGATAATTGCGTTGTTAGATGAATTATTCAAAGACTGTTGTTGTCTTTGTGCATTGTTTTGCTTTTCATAATTAACTAGTAGTTGAAATGCGATAAACAAGCTCAATAACAACAGCAATAACGAGCCAAAACCAGAAGAATACTGATTTATTTCTCTCTCAACCCCACATTTGAGGCAGACATATCTATTGGGATTACGCGTATCTTGCGCAAAAGGGCACTGATTCTGATTGCAATCATGATGACAATCTTTGTCTAACATCATTGAACCTCCTGTAGGGTAAAGACTTACATACTTAGTTGTAAATACGCTCTACAGAATCTAGTTAGTTAATACCCACCGCCTGTTTAGTAGACACCACTTTCATGAGTAATTAATATGGGACAATAACATTTGTGATTTACTAAGCTTGCAGTAGTAGCGCTCTCTAAATCTCTCCTCAACCACCTTTTCTTGGCGCTTAACTTAACTTCGCCTGTATTAATTACAAGAGTAATACAGCCGAAAATGCTTTGCAGTCGGATAAAGTAAGTTTCCTACCGAGTAGGAAAAAGTATTTTGTACTATGGAAGGTAGGAATAAGTAGTAAAAATATAGTTATAATAAACTGCAAATGATACATCAAGTTCGCAGATGGGTGCAGAAGAAGCCTTAGAGTTTGTAGATAACTTGGTTTTTCTCAAGACGGGAGAACACTTAGATAAAACTCAAAGGATTATCTTGCGGCATTTGTGGGAGGATGAAAAGCGGACTTACCAGGATATTGCCAGCAGGCGTGGTTATACAGAAGCGCATTTAAAATCAGTTGGTGCAGAACTTTGGCATTTACTGTCAAAAGTGCTAGGAGTGAAAGTCTCTAAATCAACCTTCCAAGGGATAGTTCAGGGATTTAGAACAAGCCAACAGTCGCAAAAAATCTTCCATATTGCCAATTTAGCGACTAATAGCACTAGACCCCAAGATTTAGATTCTAACTTTGTAGGGCGCGATCGCCAAATAGCCGAACTCCACACCCTCGTTAGTTGAGGAGCAAAAGTTATCCTCATCCAGGGTGAAGGTGGTGTTGGCAAAACCACCTTAGCACGCAAATATTTTAAAAGTCAAAAATTTAATTTTGTCCTGGAACTGTGGATGGCTACAGAAATCCAAAACCTCACGCCAGTGGAAAGTGTGGTTGAAGAATGGCTACGGCGATACTTTAACGAAGAACCAGGAGGTGACTTTGGTATCAGCTTAGAACGACTACGGCGCAAACTCCGAGAGCAAGCTTCTCAAATTGGGGTATTTATCGATAATCTAGAAACTGCTCTCGATAAAAATGGCAAGTTTTTAGAATATCGTCGCCCTTATGTTGAATTATTGAGAGTATTAGCAGATTCAGATGTGCATTCAGTTACTTTAGTAACAAGTCGTGAGCGTTTGCGGGAGTCTAGTGTAGAAGTTCATCTCTATCCACTCGAAGGTTTAGATGATGAAGCATGGCGACAGTTTTTCAGCCGTCACCATATCAATTATGATTCTAGTATTCTCAGTGAAATGTGTAGAGCTTATGGAGGTAATGCCAAAGCAATGCAAATTCTCCGAGGAGCAATATTGACAGATTTTTCTGGTGATATACACGCCTATTGGCAGGAAAATTGTACATATTTATTAATAGAAAGAGAGTTAAAAGATTTAGTTGCCAGTCAATTTACGCGACTCCAAACGAATGATTTAGAAGCCTATTGCCTGTTGTGTCGCTTAGGATGCTATCGTTATCAAGATATTACTTCAGTGCCTATTGAAGGAGTTTTATCTTTGCTTTGGGATGTACCAGAACAACAACGTAGACGGGTAATTAAAGCTCTGCAAGATTTGTCTTTAATAGAAGCAAAAAAAGGACAATATTGGCTGCATCCGGTAATTCGTGATGAAGCAATTAGCCGATTAAGGTTAGTCAGTGAAGAATGGGAATTAGTAAACCGAAAAGCCGCAGAATTTTGGACGCGAAGAGTTGCAGACATCAAAAATATTACAGATGCTTTGACTGCTTTAGAAGCTTATTATCACTATGTAGAAATTAATGATTTTGAGCAAGCTGGTGATGTAATTTTACAAGGACGAGGTAAACAGTGGAGTATAGGTTTGCCTTTGGGTTGCTCATTTTACCAACTGGGACTGCTCCAGAAAAACTTCTCTGTCATTAAACGGATAATAGACGATATAAAATCGCAAGAAAGATTAATTAGACTTTACAATATCCTTGGCTATACATATCGAATTATCGGTTGCATTAGAGAAGCTATAGAATGCTATGAGAAATCAGAAGAAGTATTAGACAAATTAGATGTCAAGCAAACAAAAATATCTATTTTGTTCAATACAGGGCTTTGTAAACTAGAACTATGGGAAATAAAAGCAGCCGAAGATTGTTTTAATTCTGTTTGTAGCCTTGCTGAAGCAAATAGCAATATTGATGATTACATGGCTTATGCTCAATGTTGTTTAGCTTTGGTAAAATCACGTTTTGGTAGCAGAAAAGATGCCTTTTCCCTTGCTGAAGATGCCTTTTATACTATGTCATTGTCAAGTAGAGTGACTTTATGGGGAATGGGGCATAGTTTAGTAACTCTCTGCTTAACTTATAAAAATTTAGGTAATCTCAAAAAAGCCTTTAAGTTCTGCCAACAAGCTATATTTCATGCTGAAGAAAACAACTTTACCCAGATTAAAGCTAAAGCTATAAGTTGTCTGGCGGAAATTTTTCGAGAACAGAGGGAATTTACTATAGCAATTTTTCATCATTCAAAAGCAATAGAAATTCTTGATAAAATTGGTGCTAAATCAGACTTAGCTGAAGCTTATTATCAATTGGCATTGACTAATAAAAAAATGGGTAAAATTGAGCAAAGTAGGGAAAGTTCTGTCCAAGCGATCGCCCTCTTTAACGAAATGCAAGCACCCAGACAAGTTGAGAAAGTACAAACAGCAATGAAGTATTTTGAAAAATAGTAATAGTATTTGATTTTAACTGACGATTTTCCGGCTAATAGCCTCTCCAATCTCCATCAGTATCTCTTCCTCTTCGACAGTAAATTCGTAGGGAACTGGCTTTGCAATGCCCAAAGTACCATGCAATTGACCATTCAGCATCAGTGGCACTGCCATAGAACCTTTTACCTTCGTTTCTTTTGCTGAGGGTCTAACCACTCCTGATTCGTCGGTTTGCAGGTTGCAAATCTGTACGGGTCGCTTGCGTTGGGCGGCGACACCAGCCATCCCTTTGCCAGTGGGAATTATCGTCATTTTAGGCAAAAGCAATTCTGGAATGCCTTGGTAAGCCTTTAGGTGCAATAACTGGCTGTCTTTATCTAGGGTATGGATGGTAGCTGTAGAGCAATCGAAAGCAGTCAAGATTTCGGTAAGCAGTTGGTTCCAGTCAATGGCAGACCCTTTATCAGTCAAGATAGCAAAAATGGTTTTGGTATCTGAAATCATAGTCACAGGAAATAAAGTTTGATTGTAAACGCGAAAAATAATTAGGAAATTCATTTAGTAAAATCAATGTACCCTTGCTACATTCCGTAAAAAGTCAAGGTAATTCATGGAGCGATCGCACTTGGAGAGGTCTGTTGTCTCCATAATTAATATAGAAACAAGGCGTGTAATTAGAGGTTTTATGTCCCTAACGCTTGAAGACTTGGAAAAAATGCAGCAACAGCATCCCGACTTTCGTATGGAACTAGTCAAGGGTAATATTATTGTTTCGAGTCCATCAGGATACGAATCAGCGGAAGTCGCTGCGGCAATCATTGCCGAGTTACGTAACTGGGTTAGACCGTACAAACTGGGGCGAACAGCAGCTTCTAGCGCCGGTTTCAGATTGCCAAATTCAGATTTACGCGTACCAGACGCTTCATTCGTTTTAGCCGAACGCTTGCGTCGCAGTCCCAAGTCCTTTGCTCAATTGGCTCCCGATTTGACTGTAGAAGTAAAGTCCCCTAGCGATAATTTAGAGGATCTGAGAGCCAAAATTCAAGAATTTCTGAGTTTGGGAACTAAAGTAGGAATTTTGCTCAATCCAGATGAGCGGATTGTTGAAGTTTACAACTTTGGACAAGAGGCAATAATACTTCGTGATGGCGATATTTTAACAGTTCCCGAACTGCTCCCAGGATGGGAAGTACCAATTGCAGATTTGTGGCCTCCAGAGTTTGACTAGGATAGCAATAAAAGACCCTACAGACTTAAATCGCTTTCAGTACAGATGGCAAAATTTTGATTAGTGGCAATAAAGATAAAATTATCAATATTTGGCAACTACTATAGTGATTTAGTCCCTCAGTTGATGAGGGACGGTAGAATATACCTAATTTTCGTAGCTTCAAAAGCCAAACTATGACGATGCATTCCACACTCCAACGTGCATTTACTAACCGCCGCGTTCTCAAAGTGATTAGCGGTTTAAATAACTTCAACGCCGCTAGCGTCGCTGCTACTGTCAAAGCTGCTGAATTAGGCGGTGCAACTTTTGTCGATATTGCTGCCGATCCCGCTTTAGTCCAACTAGCTAAAAGTTTGACAAATTTACCAATTTGTGTTTCAGCAGTAGAGCCAAAGAAATTTGTGCAAGCAGTAGCAGCTGGTGCTGATTTAATTGAAATCGGGAATTTCGATTCCTTTTATGCTCAAGGACGCCGTTTTGAAGCTCCAGAAGTACTAGCGCTGACTCAGCAAACTCGCGCTCTCCTCCCGGAAATCACCTTATCTGTCACCGTTCCCCACATCCTGGAACTAGATCGACAAGTACAGCTAGCAGAAGAACTGGTGAAAGCTGGAGCAGACATTATCCAAACCGAAGGCGGTACTAGCAGTAACCCAGTTCATCCCGGAACTTTAGGATTAATTGAAAAAGCTGCTCCCACCTTGGCAGCAGCTTTTGAGATTTCCCGTGTAGTTTCAGTGCCAGTATTGTGTGCTTCCGGCATTTCTAACGTTACCGCACCATTAGCGATCGCGGCTGGTGCTGCTGGTGTTGGTGTTGGTTCCGCCATCAACCAACTCAATAGCGAAGTCGCCATGATTGCCGCCGTGCGTGGACTAGTAGAAGTCTTAGCGACTGCAAATGCAGTAATTAAGTGAGTTAAGAGTTAGGAGTTAAGAGTGATGAGTTATGAGTTATGAGTTAAGAGTTGAAGGAACTTATTCATTCCTAACTTCAAACTTCTAACTCCTAACTTCAAACTTCTAACTCCTAACTTCTAACTCCTAACTTCTTTCAACGCATAAATCACCTGATCTTGTTGTTGCTGTGTAAGTTCTGGGAACATAGGCAAGGATATGACCTCATGGCAAGCTTGCTCTGCTATTGGTAAGTCCCCAATTTGATAGCCCAGACTTTGATAAACTGGCTGCAAATGTAAAGGATAGGGGTAGTAAATCATTGAACTCACGCCCTGTTCTTGCAATTGACTACGCACCCAATCTCTGTATTTGGCACTGGAACCATTGCGCCCTTCGCCGGATATACGAATAGTGTATTGATTCCATACCCCAATACCCCCAGGTAATTCTTGGGGCGGGACAATCCCCGGAAGTTGACTGAGGAACTGATAGTAATAGTTGGCGATATCTCGGCGGCGATCGTTCCAAATATCTAAATAACGTAGCTTAATCTGCAAAATGGCTGCTTGGAGAGCATCTAAGCGGCTATTTACACCGATTTCTTCGTGTAAATATCGAATTTTACTACCATGATCTCGTAGTATTCGCAGTTTAGTGGCGATCGCTGGATCGTTAGTCGTTATTGCTCCACCATCGCCGCAACCACCAAGATTTTTGGTAGGATAGAAACTAAAGCAACCAATATGTCCAATACTTCCGACTTTTTCACCGGCCCAAATCGCGCCTGTAGACTGAGCGCAATCTTCAATTATGGACAAATTGTGAGACTGAGCGATCGCCATTAATGATGTCATATCCACAGGTTGTCCAAAGAGGTGAACCGGGATAATCGCTTTGGTTTGGGGTGTAATCGCCGCCGCAACTTGCTCTACATCTAAATTAAACGTAGTCGCGTCAATATCAACAAAAACAGGCTTTGCACCGACGGCGCTAATCACTTCAGATGTTGCAATAAAGGTAAAAGGCGTTGTAATCACTTCATCGCCTGCACCAATGTCCAAAACTCGTAACGCTAAGTAGAGCGCATCAGTACCAGAATTACAAGCCACACATTCAGTAACAGTATTATAAGCGGCAAACTGTTGTTCAAAGCCTTCGACTAAGGGGCCGCCAATATAGCGACCAGAAGCCAAAACCTCTAAAACAGCCGCACTTACTTCTGCTTCAATAGTGGTGTATTGCTGCTTGATATCAAAGGCAGGGATGGGATTTACACTTTGGATCATGAGTTCTCATTTTATCGGAAGATACAAAGGATGCACTTCGACAGTCAATTTTTGCTGATTGAATTGTTAATCAAAAAGGAGCTACTAAAAGACTATCGCCCAAGATACGCATCTATTAGGGTTTTTACTTAAATTGTGGTGCAGTAAATCACCGCACATTGAATTTACAGATAGTAGGCACACTAGTACAATACGGTGTAAATAAACCACCTATTCAAAATCAATGAAACGCTTACGCTGTATTAATTTTGAATTTTGAATTTTGAATTTTGAATTCCGCCTTGCGGTACTAGGTGTTTGCCTTGTTAAGGTCGTACCATTTTGAATTGATGAAAGTGATATATATCAACCAAGATCCAACACATCAGGTCAAAGTTCCTCTTGTGTGGGTTGCTTTGAGCAGAAAATACCAGGAGATAGAGAACCCATGCAGGATCTGATCGAGCTGGATTTCGGGGATTTAGCTATTGGTGTGGGATTGATGGCGATCGCCATTGGTTTATCTGCCTGGGAAAAATTAGGATTAGAGTTGAACCTAGCCCTTGCTACTGGGAGAACCATCTTACAACTTCTTGTATTGGGATACATTTTAGATTTCATCTTGGCTTTAGACAATCCTTCGGCAGTTTTGGCGCTATTAGCAATAATGCTGACAATTACGGCGATTGTCGCACGAAATCGCATTACTCCAAAAATTCCTTATCTGTTGCCTTTGGTGTGGGGTGCAATTTTAATTAGTACCGCCGTGACAGTGTTTTACATCAACTTCTTAATCGTTCAACCAGAGAGATGGTACGAACCACAGTATATAATTCCCCTAGCAGGGATAGTTTTAGGTAATGCTACTAATGCAGCTGCGATCGCAGGCGATCGTCTTGTCAGCACCATTAATTCCAGCCATCTCGAAATAGAAACCCATTTAAGCTTAGGTGCAACTCCAGAGCAAGCAGTTAGCCAGTATCGCAAAGACGCCATCAAAGCCGGATTGATTCCTACTCTTAATCAAATGATACTCATAGGGATGGTCGCAATACCAGGAATTACCACCGGACAGTTATTAGCTGGTGTCAAACCTCTAGATGCTGTCTCCTACGAAATTTTGATTATGTTTATGGTTGCTTTTGCTAATTTGTTGACAACAGTTTTAATCACGAAGGGGTTGTGTCGTCAATTTTTTAATTCTGCCGCGCAGTTGGTGAGATGAAGAGTGTTGTACATGGATAGCGGTACGTTGAGCCAGTCCTGAGTAGGGAAAAGGGATTAATTTACTCCAAAATAAGTATTTCATTTCCTTGTAGGGGTGCATAGCTAGCTGTGCGCCCCTACAAGTCTCTACACAATTGAAATATAAAGAGATTTTGGAAACGCATCTATCCTATGAAGTATTTTATGCAAAGCATAAATAAATATTTATATGGTTATTTAAAAATCATGTAATTTCAGTATTCAAATCTGACGCTGTAAAGCTGAGAACTCAACCTATTGCCGTCTATCGGAGGTAACACAACCAAAAGAGGAATGTCATCGTTAGCAGATGTACCTAAAGGTAGGGATGTCAAGTAGGTGAAATATTTATTAATATTATTAATAGATAGTAAATGTAAATTCAGCGTCAGGAATCGGAAAAAATTCCTAATGGCAGGTATTGAGCATCAATCACCAGATTGTTCATCAACGGAACAGAAAATTATGAAAGATCAAAAACGATCGGACTCTAAAGAATTCGTCGGAAATCTCAAGAATGGGATTTGGCTATTTGGCCTGTCATCTTGGGTATTTGGCATTACCGATCGCAGTATTGCTTCATTTGCAGATGGCTATCTATCTGCTTTGGATTTGACGCAACTATTTACGGCGGCTACATTCTTTGTGGCGTGGCTATTTTTGAAACCGACATCCAGAGTGTAAGTTAACCAACTAATTAATATCCAGTCACAGGCGCTAGTCCGATCGAGATTTAGAAAGTTATCTATTTGATGCCATAAGGGGTGTGCGACAGAATGCATAAATTCTTTTGCATTGATCGCAATCAAGGTAATTCGTAAAATCCCCGAGTTACCCTGATTTCGAGCGATCACGGGAGAGAATCAGCATATATACCAAGTTCGCGTAACCACTATGCCGGGATTTGGGCAAGTTCTGCCGACGTTAGTAATTTGATTTTGGTGTATCTAAAAAAATTTTTCTAATTTTCCGGAACTGATTATGCTCGCGTGGTAGTCTTTATCATCAGATGAGCGATTTATACTGAAACTCTATAACGAACCTCCGGGGAATATAACCCCATTACGGATTAAAAGCCCAGTCATGAAGACCGGGCTTTTGCCATTAACTCCTAACTCTTGTAAAGACGCGATTCATCGCGTCTCTACTCCTAACTATTCATTCAATTAGGCAAACGCAGCAGTTGTCACATCGTTATTCGACAGAATTTCTTGCAACTCTTCAGCGTCTACTGTTTCTTTATCAACCAGCATTTGCGCTAGCTGATCTAGAATGTGGCGATTGCTCACTAACACTTCTTTGGCGCGTGTATAGGCTACATCTACAAGTTTGCGGACTTCTTCATCAATAGCAGCAGCGGTTTCTTCAGAAAAATCGCGCTCTGACATGATATCTCGTCCGAGGAACATGTTACCTTGTTGACGACCAAGAGCAACAGGGCCTAAGCGATCGCTCATCCCAAATCGAGTAATCATTTGACGAGCAACCCGTGCTACTTGTTGGAGGTCATTAGAAGCACCAGTGGTAACTTCTTCTTCACCAAAGATTAATTCTTCAGCAAGCCGACCACCCAAAGCCACAGCCATCTGATTTTCTAAATAAGCGCGGCTGTACAAACCTGTGTCCATCCGGTCTTCACTGGGAGTAAACCAAGTTAAACCACCTGCACGACCGCGAGGGATGATGCTAATTTTTTGTACTGGGTCATAGTCTGGCATCAAAGCACCAACTAAAGCGTGACCAGCTTCGTGATATGCTACCAAGGTTTTGCGCTTTTCGCTCATTACTCGGTCTTTCTTCTCTGGCCCAGCTAATACGCGGTCGATCGCGTCGTTGATTTCATCCATTGAAATTTCAGTCAAATTCCGGCGTGCTGCCAAAATTGCGGCTTCATTCAACAGGTTAGATAAATCTGCGCCAGTAAATCCAGGAGTACGACGGGCGATTTTATCCAAATCCACATCTTTCGCCAAGGTTTTGCCACGGGCGTGTACCTTGAGGATTTCGCTGCGTCCGGCGTAGTCGGGACGGTCTACCACAACTTGACGGTCAAAGCGACCAGGACGCAACAGGGCTGCATCTAGAACATCAGGACGGTTGGTAGCGGCAATAATGATAATGCCAGTGTTACCTTCAAAACCATCCATTTCTGTGAGTAACTGGTTGAGGGTTTGTTCTCGCTCATCGTTACCACCACCTAAACCTGCACCCCGTTGACGACCTACAGCGTCAATTTCATCGATGAAGACGATACAAGGAGCATTGGTCTTAGCTTGTTCAAATAAATCGCGGACGCGGGATGCACCCACACCGACGAACATTTCCACAAATTCCGAACCGGAGATTGAGAAGAAGGGTACACCTGCTTCACCAGCTACAGCACGAGCTAGGAGGGTTTTACCTGTACCAGGAGGGCCAACTAACAACACACCTTTAGGAATTTTTGCACCAACAGCGGTAAAGCGATCGGCGTTTTTCAAAAAGTCTACGACTTCGTTTAATTCCAACTTGGCTTGGTCAATACCAGCAACATCGCCAAATGTCACCTGAGTTTGTGGTTCCATTTGCACTCTGGCTTTGGATTTGCCAAAGTTCATCGCTTGGCTACCCGGGCCACTTTGAGCGCGACGTAGTAAGAAGAATAAGCCAACCAAAAGCAATACAGGGAAAAATAAGCTGCTCAGTGCCTTAAACCAAAATCCTTCGTCGGTTTGGGGCAAAACAGAAATATCAACGCCTTTAGAAGTCAGAGTATTAATCAAGTCTGGATCGTTGACTAAAGTAACAATCCGTTTAGCTGGGTCATATTTGGGTGTAACCAGTGCTGTAGAGCGGTCTGCACTCAAACTGACTTTTTCTACTCTGCCTTGCTGAACTTCTTGAATAAAGCGACTGTATCGCCATGTCTCTCTGCTTTGGGGTTGTTTGTCAAAAAATGCTGTTCCCAACGCAATTACAACAATAAACAGCAGTGCGTACAGCCCTGCATTTCTCCATCTTTTATTCACTAAGGTCTATCCTCCGGTATTTTTCGCGCAATCGCCTAGCTTCTCTGCTCAAAAAGGTGATTATTAAGAATTATGTTAACTTATCTTAAGATATAACAAATTTGGCGTGGTTGTCATACTAAAAAAAGCTCCCTTATTAGCTGAAAACTATGATGGTAGGGATTACATTGTAGCGACCCTGAAGGCAGATGAACTGTATGAATGGGAATAATTTCGACCACACTATTAGTGTAGGCGATCGCTTCAAATCTCTGGACTAACTCGACGCTCCAAGTTTCTTCTCGCACTGGCTGTTGGTGGTTTTGCAACCAGTTTACAAGTTGCGCTCGCCCAATTCCCGGCAAAATTCCGGCCTTTATTGGTGGCGTGTACCAACTGCGATCGCACCATCCCCAAAGGTTGCCTGTACTGGTTTCTAGCCAATTTCCTTGAGCATCGACTAATATTGCTTCTTGAGCATCTGAGCTAGTTTTTGCCAACCAAGCACTCAAATAGTTTCCAGTTTTATGAGAGGGGAGAGAGCGAGAAAATTCTGAACTGGCAACAGCGCATGAAATACCATTCTTTTGTTTTTCTGTCAAATCTTGCGGTAATAATCTCCCAGTTATCCATTCTCGTCCATCAGGAAAGAGGGTAATTCTGAGAACGGGGAAGTGTGCCAGAAGAATTTGAGCGCCTTGACGCAGACGGTTCCAATCGGGTTGCTGCCAACCAAAAGATTGTATTGAGAAAAGCAAGCGATCGCAGTGTGCTTGCCAATTACTTAAATTACTATCTAGGGAGTTCTCATAAACCCGTAATGTTGTAAAAACAGTTGCCCCATAAAGTAAACCCGGATCGTTAATGTTTAATTCTAAGGTTTGAGAGTGAATTAATTTGCCGTCATACCAAAAAATATTATTTGTCACAACCAAATTGCTTGTTGCTACAACTCCATTGAAAAGTGATGACTTGTAATATTCATACGCTGCATGAGATAAAATCTGTGGGCTGCAAATCGTTGAACCCCAGAATCTAGACTCAGGTGTTTACACTCATGATTTCTGGCATATTCAATTAGCCACTTAAATAACTGTTGACCATAGCTATGCGAGCGTTTCAACTCATCAACAACTAAATCATCAATGTATAAAAATTTTCCCAATGCTAAACAATTAGAAATGCGAAATCCAGCGATCGCTACAGCTTGCTTTTCTACCTCTAAGAATGCAAGTTGATATCCTTCTTTCATTTGATATCGAACTTGTTCTACAAACTTAGTCTCCTCAAGGTGAGGGCGCAACTGAGAAATAACAGGAAAACACCCTAATATTTGAAAGTCAGATTCTGCCAATTGTATTGACATCAGTATTACCCTACTCAATCCTACATTAGAGATTTGTAACTTATTCTACAAATAGAATTCATTACTACACTTTCACCAACTTCTTATGAATAATAATTTAATCTTTGGGTGGAAATATAATTTTATTCGTACCTTCAGGAGTTGTAACTATTTTTCCTCCCAAAGCTTTGATTTCTCTAATTGCGCGTTTCTGAGTTCTTTCATCAGCATGATTATTTAAAACCATTGCCCATGTAGAAATTTGAGCATATTTACTGTTAGGATTTCGACTCAGAAATTCCGCAGTCCTTTGGGAAGTATTAGCTATAAGCTGACTCTCTGGATCTGAAAATTTACTTGCCCAGTTTGCCGCCGTTGCAAAAGACTGTTGAGCAGCTTTTGCGTTGCCTAAAAATAATAACTCATCAACTCCTTTATAACGCCATATATAATAAGACTTTTTGGGAACTGAGGGAGATATTGATTTTAAGCCTTTCTCTGATATTGCGATCGCACGTTCTGGCATACCAGCATATAATGAAGTACTGATCGAAAGACTGTGATAGGCTGCTAAAAATCGCGGGTCACGTTCTAGAATAACTTCAAAATATTCTGGACTTAAACTGTAACCTGTTTTATCCCGAATTTCATCATCTCCAAAATATTGGAGAAAATTGAGATATACCAAATCTGCAATGAAGTTATCGTAACCAAAGCTAGACGTTTTTTTGAGAAAATTCAGACGAATATTTTCAGATTTTATTTCTTTTTTTAAACTTTCTAAAGAGGCAGATTGTTTTCTATTTATTAGTTTTTGCAATTGGGGGAATTGAATCAAGCCAACTCCTAAAATACACATAGAAATTACAAAAGGTGTAGCAAAAGCTTGACGAGATAACAACATATTTTCCTTGGCTTTGCGATCGCAGTCATATCATTGTATACATAGTAGTATAAGAAAAGTCAGGCCTATTTGTGCGTCTAAGCTTTGCTAGGTAAGATAAAAAAGTTGATTCAAATAAACTAATTTTATTACTTAGTGATTTTTGATGCTTCAATTTTATCTTTAATCTGATATATACTTGATTTTAGTTTGTATCAAATTATATTTATTTATACTGATTTGAACGAAACGCCCAAAAGCTAATTAAATAATTATTTCAGAATCACGCTATATAGGACAATGGGGAAACCCTGCGGTAGTGCTGGATTCACTGCAACGCAGTTCTTCCAAAATCTAAAATGGTATTATTCTTTTTCTAAGATAAATTTGGCTCTAGGAAATCATAATTTTTTTAGTAAAAATTTCTTAAATATTAAGTTGTTTTGACTTTAATTACTTTTTTGTAGTAAAAGCTTGAAAACATTTTGCATCACCTATAGTTGTATCTTGTTTATATTTAAATCTGTCTGTAACCTCTAAAACATCATGGTGAATAATACTTTTAATGAAAACGCAGAAACTAATGGTCAAGCCATAGAAAATTGGGAGAGTAATAGTAAATATAGCAACCCAAGTAGTGAATTTAAAATCAAAGTTAAGAAGCTGAATAGTAAGGGAGAAGGATTTAATATTGATGAAATTATTGATGCTATTCAAACAGCAATAATTGAAGTTATCGAGCTAGAAATTACCACTTGGGTTCCAGAATCATCTACTCATTTAGAAGAACTACAAGGGCAGCAAATTCCTCAACCAGGTAATCGAATGCACACTATAATCAATCTAATTGATGGTGATATAACTAATGAAGTTGGTAGTCAATTTGTTGGGAGCGGTCCATATACAGAACTTCGCGAATTTCATCTAACTCAAATTAAAGAAAGTCGGGAGATTATGCAAAAAAATATAGAAAGTTTGCAAAAGTTATATGGATTTTTTATAGAAATTATGAAATCTCGTAAAACTTCACAACAATCGCTATCTCGTCCCCAGTAATTATTGATATTAATTAATAGCTAGTAAACCTAAAATATCTATAGAATAGGAATTTATCCAAACCTGTAGGTTAATTTGCTTTAAATAAATCAAGAAAATTATGACTATGGCTAACAAAATTCAAGAACAAGCCAAAGATTTGCTAGAGAAAGTAGTCTCATCTGTACATGAATTAGTTGATGATATTACAGCTCTAGAAATAAATACAATGGTTGTGGAGCAAATTACTGGCGCAAAGTTTAATGCTTGGCAAGCGTATGAAGAGATTTATTCCATAAATGATAAAGACTACTTTGATAGCAAAGGAATTCCAAATCCAGACGATTTACCAGAACCAGAAAAAACTCAAGCTCAAGAGCTACGCAAGCGTTATACAAGTCTATTTTCGCAACTTGAAAGAGAATATTTTTACATTCTCCTTGAACAAAGTACAGAGACTAGTGAGCCAGACTCCAGAATAATCCAATATCAGGAGCGTCTTAAATATCAGGTAGAACATAAAGCAAATATTGTTCCAACTGATGAAGTATACATAAAGTTAGCTCGACCGATATTGCCTGCTCCAACTCCTGTTACAGATGGAGAAGAAAATAATCTAAAAAGTTTGCAGCACAGGTGGCAAGAGATTGAAAAACTTTTGAATAATGATAAATTTATTCGGACACTGCGGAAAATGTCTGAACTTAAAGCTGCACTTAATAGTGATAATATTAACAGCGTAGATATTGATGTTATTTATGCTCAAACTGTTATGCAGTTAGATGGAGATATTATTAGTCGTTATCATAAAAAGCTATTTCAATTACCTGAAGGGGATAGAGATTTAATTCTGAAAATACATAATGAAGGGGTAGTTGCTGGAGAGAAACAGTGGCGTGGAACACTAGATTTTCTGATTGGTATTGTACAAAATATCGCAAAATTATCCCGACAATGAACGCCGAACAAACACACACAGATAATGAAGTTGATGTTCAACTCTCTTTCTTTGTACAAATACCTCAAAGCACTCCTATTGAACTTAAAATTAAGGTTGAACCAGGACAGTATACTTTTTATCTAAATAAAACCATTTTAAAACAAATTGAGGAAGCACGAGAAATAGGCTGCTCTTTATACATTCCACCAAAATTACTAGCTTATCTTTGGTACTACAATTGTTTTAACGATAAGATTTGCTTTAGTACTAACACTAGGCTATACACTAAATTAGTAGTTACTAAAAACAACTTGAAAATATTTGACAATACTTTTATCGGAAATTTCATCAAACTCTTCTGGAGTAAATCATTACAAAAAAAATTGAGATTACAGTATGGACTAACTTTTAATTCTTATTATAGAGAAGATACATCAGCTTTATATTTTTGGAAAGAACAAGATATTATTTTACAAAGCAATATTTTATTTTATGGCGACATAATTCACAAAATTAGGAGTGATTTTATCCAAAATCCTCAGTGTTTAAATATTGTTGATGTGCATTATTGGCTTATTGAACAAATACTAAGCTGTCTTCGGAGTAAATTAAATCTGCTAGTTTGGGAGATAGCTTCTCTCTTTCCTGCTGGTTTTCTAGTTTACAATCTCCATCCAGCAAATTGGATGCTAGTAATATTTGCTTGGTTAGGGTTAACTATATTATTTGCTACTACTCGCTATATAGTTGTTAATCAATTTCAATGTCGTACTTCCATAAACTCTAAATTTATAAATAGGTTGATATGGACGCTGATTTGTTTCATCCCTAGTGTTGTTGCTAGTACTAGCTTTAGTAACCTTACTGCCTTATTCTTACCGCTTTTTTCACTGATTGCCCCAAAACTTGTAGAGTACATTTTAAGCTTTACATGGGGGCGAGTCGTTAAATTGATTATGCGTCCCTTATTAAGAAATTTAAATTAAATAAAATCCTTTTAACTCTCTTGTTTTCACTATCGCTAGAGTAAAATCCAAAATCCTTACTCAGAATTGAGCTTTGAATATTCTCTCCCGAAAGTGATTAAAAAGTGTGAAGCTGAACATTTGGCTTGTAACCTTGCCTTGTCAAAGATGACAATGCTTCCTGTTATTAAATTTAGTATGTCTAATTTATTGATGAAAATATAATTTGTATTTTTGATTACAATTTAACCAACTTTTATAGTCATCACAGCAAGACTCTTATCATGGATTTTAGCTAAAGTCAAACTATTAGAAGGACAATCTGACGTTGACGCAACAATTAGGGAGTTACAATTACTTAATAGAGAATTAGATGCTATTGACCAAGAATTAGATACTTTTGTAGCGCGGCTTGCTATTACAGATTCTTAAGAGTTTCCTTTCAAAGAAAGTTATAGTAGAATTCAGAATTGGCTACGTCCCGGTGCGCTACAAGAATTAAAATAATCTCTCTGTCTAGCTTTAAGACCTAAATACTGTATTTGACTAACTTGAAATCTGCTGCAATTTAGCCAACTTGTAAAATGGGTTGGCTTTTTGATGATTTTTACTTTGTTAATATTTGCCAACAATGCCCGGCGATCGCCCAATCTTCTTGAGTATGAATAACCAATATCCGTACTGCTGAATCGGATGTAGCAATATCCTCATCTACAGGCTGCTGTTGATTTTTCTCAAGGTCTATTTTCAATCCGATAAATCCAAAGGCTTCACAGGCGGCTTGGCGAATTTCTGCGGAGTGTTCGCCTACACCTGCTGTGAATACTAAAGCATCTAATCCTCCCAAACTAGCAAGCATTGCACCGATACCAGAACGCAAGCGATGCACGTAGATATCCCACGCCAGTTGAGCGCGAGAATTATCTTGAGACATTGCTTCTGTGACTTCACGCAGATCGCTAGATACACCGGAAATTCCCTTTAACCCAGAAGCTTTATTTAATAACTCATCCAACTTTTCGATAGAGTAATTGCAGTAGCGCAACAGGTAAATCAAAATTCCTGGATCGACTGAACCAGAACGACTACCCATCATTAATCCGTCTAAGGGTGTGAATCCCATAGTGGTATCAATACTGCAACCGTTTTTTATCGCTGCTAAAGAGCAACCATTCCCCAGATGGCAGATAATTAACCGCTCAGATGCAACATCTCGACCGAGAATTTGGACAGCACGTTGAGAACAGTATTGATGACTGATACCATGAAATCCATAGCGACGAATACCTTGCTCTACCCACTGATAGGGGCCTGGATAAATTGCAGCTGCATCGGGTAAAGTGGCGTGAAATCCGGTATCAAACACTGCTACTTGAGTGACATCTTTGAAGATTTTTTCAATTGCTTCTATACCTTCCAAGGCAACTGGATTATGTTCGGGAGCAAGGTTAGATAGATCGGCGATCGCTTTTTTGACATCCTCCGTAATTACTACACTATCTCGATAATCTTCTCCACCGTGTACGATCCGATGCCCCACCACATCGATTTCTGACAAGCGATCGATTACCTTGGTATCATCACGATCGAGTGTATTGAGCATATAGGTGAGGTGCGCCTGTGGAGAATCACCAGAGATTGATTTTTGCAGCGTTCCACCCGTAGCAGTTTTCACCTCAATTTCTGCCACACCCCGATCTTGAGTCCAGTTGATTTTTCCTTCCCAAAGGGGTTGGGGTGGTTGGGTGGGAAGAGTTTCATCTGCAATTTCGTACAAACAACTCTTTTGGCTGCTCGATCCGGCATTTAGCACCAATATTTTCATAGTGACAACACAAAAAGACGATCTCTTTTGATCGTGTCACTAATTCTAGCTTCATGCTTAGTACAGTTTTGCGTAAAAGCGTAGCCTTAACAATCGAACTCATGTTAACAATACAAGCCGATGTATTAACAAGGCCGCGGCCGCATTCACAATACAAGCCGATGTATTAACAAGGCCGCGGCCGCATTCACAATACAAGCCGATGTATTGGCATTGCACAGTATTGCCTTTCATGAATTCGCTATAAATTAATGAAATTCTGTACTTAGTTTTCTTACGGCACAACAAGACTTTGAAGCTTCTAAATTTCAGAGACTTGGAACTAGGAAACGAAAAGAAGTGGCTTGGTTAGTTATCATTTCGTAGTTTGATTGGGCGGATGTCGCGGATCTTGAGGGTTCTTTTGCCTGCGTTATCGTCGTCATCAATTGTTATCAGGGATTTCACGACCGTATGGTTTGCATTTCCACCAGTCACGGTGACAACAAATGCTGAGTAACTGTTAGTGTTTGTGCTACAACCACTCCGGTCATGGAAGGTTTGATTCCATTCACCAATACGGACACCTTCGCCTCGTGGTTCATCACCACTTTGTTTAATTTCATTGAGGAGAGCTACTTTCAGTTGAGATAGCTTTGATTTTTTATCAGCAAGCATAAGTTTAAGAAACTTCTCGCGATTTACATTGTCAAGATTGCCGCCATTGCTGCATTTATCTTCGTAGTTGGCAAAAGCTGAATTTGGGCTAGTCATCACCAGTGCTGGGATGTTGGCAGACTCAGAGGCGTGTCCACTTGTTGCCGCTAGTGCGAGAACACATAAAGTTAAAGTACAAAAATCAAAGCGCATTCAATTCTCCAAGCCTGAATTAGTGTGTCCAATCAAGATTAACTGCAACGGACACTAAAGGAGAGGGTTTGCTCGGTAGGCGTATGCAGCAAAGGGGTGACATGAGCAGTGATACCAAAGGTTACGAGTATGCAAGAAAGGAAACCTTCAACTGAAATCGTTATACTAACTGTGGGAGGCTGTTTATCTATCCAGCCAGATTCCATAGTTGTGTTTTTTATAGCTTGTTGCACTATGTCTTTCTTCAAAACCCCGCTGATTGGTTTAAAAGCTGACTCATTTCGTCATCCATTAGACCTGGAAGCTACCAGAGCGCTCAAGCAGATACCAGGCATAGATATGTTGGTGCGAAATTGGCTCGGGCCAATGGCAGAGCAGGTTTTTTATGTGGAAAATATTGCCTCTAGCATTTTGGTGGGTGAAAAGCAACTACCCGATTTATACAAGCTATTGTTAGATGCCTGTAAAATCCTGGATATCGATCCTCCCCAGTTGTACGTCCGGCAACATCCGGCTCCTAACGCCTATACTTTTGCCGTGCGGGGTAAGCAGCCTTTTGTGGTGATACACACTTCCCTGATTGATATCCTGACACCAGAGGAAATACAAGCAGTAATCGCCCACGAGTTAGGGCATCTCAAGTGTGACCATAGCGTTTACTTGACACCTGTAAATTTATTAATATTAGCTGCGGCGATTGTGCCCAATGTTGGAACCTTCGTGGCTCAAGCTATACAGGCGCAACTTTTGGAATGGGTACGTTGTGCTGAGTTTACCTGCGATCGCGCCGCATTACTAGCAACTCAAGACCCGAAAGTGGTCATGTCCGTGTTGATGAAGTTGGCTGGTGGTTCTCCCACCTTAGCGCCCCAACTGAATCTCGATGCCTTTGTTGCCCAAGCCCGCGCTTACGATGACATCAGCAAGACAGAACTGGGTGAAATGGTCAAAGCTGCCCGTACAGCCCAATTAACCCATCCAGTGCCAGTACTGCGGGCGCGAGAAATTGACCGTTGGGCAAGCAGCACCGAATATCAAACTCTGTTGCACAGTCACGGGCTGAAATCTAATAATGAAGTTGCACCCAAAGGTGGATGGCGCAATTGGTAGAGCTTTTATTTACAACGGCTTTCTTGCTATATACCCCTCTTCTGTCAGTCTCCGAAAATTTTTATTATTTCTGAATTCTAGAGCTTTTTAGGACTTACGCAAAAATCGCTCAAAAGCTTAATTTGTCGAACCGCCAAGACGCCAAGAACGCCAAGAATTCGTAGAGTGTGCGTAAGTCCCAACATAGTATAGGACTAGTATTTGATTTCTGAAAAAACTCCGTACATCTGGAGAGATAG